>JAOZQW010000106.1 GCA_029932015.1 Candidatus Fermentibacteraceae bacterium | reverse complement strand
CTCCGCAGGCACTCCGTAAATCTCCATGAGATTATTAAGCATTGTCGGCTCAGGTTTCCTGCAGCCGCAGCCGGTGTGAGGTACATGCGGACATATCTGGACGGTTCCCTCAGCTGCAGGGAATCCGAAGGCTTCCTTAACGGTGTCCTCAAGCAGTGAGATGGCGGTCTCCTCGGAGAAATAGCCAACGCCGACGCCCCCCTGGTTACTGGCAATCCCGTAACCTGTCCCGCTCTCACCCGGATGAGCCCAGTTATAACCGGCAAGTTTCTCCCTGACCCCCTCATAGAGCTGCCATTCATCGGATCTGTTGGGACATGGCTGCCCCTCGACCGTGCAGAACCTGAGTGTACCGTCGGCATCGAAGATCATCAGTCTGTAGTTCATATTACCTCCGGGACTTTCGCTTTTCAGCATATCCGGGGAAGCTGCTCCCCGCTGAGCATGTCTACAATTCTTTCTGAGCCAATTGCACTTCGCATAATGACTGGTGCGCTGTTCAGTGGTCTGACACTCCCGATCCGGCAGGCCTGAGCAGAGCCTTGCTCTCTGAGGATCGCAAGTGCTCTCTCGACCTGGTCCTCCGGAAGCACGAGCGCGAAGCGCCCCTCATTGGCCACATAGAGGGGATCGAAGCCGAGTATCTCGCATGCCCCCAGCACCTCTTCCCTTATGGGAATGAGATCCTCGACTATGCATATGGTTGAGTCCGAGGCTGCAGCCATCTCATTGAGACCGCTGGCAAGTCCGCCTCTCGTAAGGTCACGCATACAGTGAACATCGAGACCTTCGTCCAGAAGCGCTGCGGAAAGATGATGCAGCGGAGCGAGGTCACTCTCGACAGGGATATGAAGATCCATCCCCTCCCGCACTGCCATTATGGATATGCCGTGCCTGCCGATGTCACCACTGATAATGACCACATCACCGGGAAGTATCCTGTGTGGACCGATATCAACACCATCAGGTACAGCACCTATACCTGCAGTGTTGATGTAGATGCCGTCACCCTTCCCTCTGTCCACCACCTTGGTGTCACCGGTCACGATAGAGACAGAGGCGATACTGGCAGCATCTGCCATTGAACTGACGACCCGCCACAAATCCTCCATGGGGAAACCCTCTTCGAGGATGAAGCCCGCGCTTAACCAGAGTGGTTTCGCGCCGCACATGGCAAGATCATTGATCGTTCCATAGACGGATAGCGCACCTATATCCCCACCGGGAAAGAATATGGGTGTTATCACATGAGAATCGGTCGTGAATGCAAGCCTGCCTTCAGGTGGATCAAGAACAGCTCCGTCATGCCTGGTCAGAAGACCAGGGGCGGTGAAAACAGAGAGCATCATACGATTTATGAGATCATGCATGAGAGTACCTCCCCCACCATGTGCCATGGTTACTTCAGGATACTCGGCTATTGGTATGGGGCAGCTGGCAGTGAAATCCTTTCCTGTACTCATGTCGTCCTCCTGTACCTGAAATAGGCCGCACATGCCCCTTCTGTTGAAACCATAGGTGCTCCCAGCGGATGCTGAGGTGTGCATGCCTCTCCGAAAGCGGGACACTGATCGGGCTTCCGCTCACCTGTAAGAACAAGCCCTGAGATACATTCTGAGGGCTCCTCGACACTCATTTCCTCGACACCGAACCGTACCGAAGCATCGAAAGAGGAGTAATCCTCAGTGAACTCCAGACCGCTCCCAGGTATTTCGCCAATACCCCTCCACTTCCTGTCGGAGGGTCTGAATACGCGGTTTATGAGCGCTACTGCATCCTGATTTCCCCCCCTGGTAACGGAGCGATGGTACTGATTCTCTACCCGGTAAGTCCCCTTTTCGAGCTGCGTCACACACATGTGCAGACCCTCGAGTATATCAAGCGGTTCAAAACCAGTGACAACGATCGGAACCTTATACTTCTCGGCAAGCGGTTCATACTCGGTATAGCCCATGACCGAACAGACATGCCCCGCAGCCAGGAACCCCTGTATGCGACAGCCGGGACTTGAGAGAACGGCCTCGATAGCAGGCGGCACAAGAACATGTGCTGCAAGCATGCTGAAATTGCTGAGTCCAAGCGCATCTGCGCGAAGGACAGCTGCGGCGGTAACAGGAGCAGTTGTCTCGAAACCGACCGCGAAGAAGACTACCTCTCTCTCAGGATTCTCATTTGCTATCCTCACGGCATCAAGCGGTGAGTAGACCATTCGAACGTCTCCACCGGCAGCCTTCACTGAGAGGAGATCCCGCTGGCTTCCTGGAACCCTCATCATGTCCCCGAAGGAGCAGAATATCACACTGTCATCTGATGCTATCGAGATTGCCTTGTCTATCAGCCCGACAGGAGTGACGCAGACCGGACAGCCCGGACCGTGGATAAGCTCGACAGCATCAGGGATAAGCCTGTCGATACCATATTTGAGTATTGAGTGAGTCTGTCCTCCGCAGACTTCCATGATGTTCCAGTTGCGGGTGGTGATTTTATGGAGTTCCTCAACATAGCGCTCTGCTGCTTCACGGTTACGATATTCGGAAACATACTTCATTGAGTACCCTCATCGGGTATATCTTTGATATCAGGATATATATCTTCCCTGGGAAGTTCCTTTGCTCCATACTCAGCGATCTGTCTCAAATAGTCGAAGACCTCCATGGCGTCCTCCTCACGAATGGTATTCAGTGCAAATCCGGCATGGACTATCACCCATTCCCCAACTACAGCTTTTGGCACTCCCGCGAGACTGACTTCCCTGAGTGTTCCGCCGAAACTAACCATTCCGATCCTGAAAACGGGATCATCCCCTTTAATCTCCTCTATCTTACCGGGCACACCAAGACACATGTGTCAGCTCCGTTCGATGAGTGACGGCAGACAGGCTGCCGCAAATAACTGTCCAGGGGCTATGCCCCCATCATTGGGCGGGATCTTCCCATGCACAAGAGGGAGGAATCCTTTCTCTTTCAGTGCCGTCTCGCTCTTCATCATGAGGTAGGTATTCTGGAAACAACCGCCGCTGAGCGCAACCCGCTCCTCCCCCACAAGTTCCGCCGAAGTGACTATCCAGGTGACCAGGGCATTGTGAAACTTTGTGGAGATCATGGGTACTTCCACGCCATTCGACAGATCCCTCAGTAACTCGTGGAACATCGGTTCCCAGTCCAGGACCATCCCCGAAGAAATATCTCCCCTGACTGGAGCCGTGTAAGCATCCGTTACAGGAATGGCTGGAATGGCGTACTCGAAAGCCATTGCAGCTTCTCCCTCGAATTCGATGCGTGGGAAGAGTCCGCATAAGGATGCCGCTGCGTCGAAGAGCCTTCCCATGCTGGAAGTCACCGGTGAATTCGTTCCTGTCCTCAGCAGCGCCAGAAGGCCCGTGATCTCTTCTTCTCTGAAACTGTCCTTCGGCAAATACTTAAAGGGATCCAGGTTCATTTCAAAAAGCAAGCCTGCCGCCGACCTGCGCGGTTCTTTCACTGCTCTGCTTCCTCCGGGGAGCCTGAAAGTCCTCAGATGCCCCGCTCTGAGACATCTCTCGTCTGTTATGTGGAAGATCTCTCCTCCCCAGACAGTTCCATCCGGTCCATATCCGGCACCATCCCATGATACTCCCGCGAGGGGCGGCACAGCAGCGTTTTCGAGCATACAGGAAGCTAAATGCGCCAGGTGGTGCTGTATGCCCCGCGAAGGGAGAGGATCACTGCTTGCCCTGGCAGTCGAGATGTAATCGGGGTGAAGGTCATGAATGACACTCACTGGCCGGGCATGGTAGAGATCCTCGATGCTCTCTCTTACCTCATCAAAGGCCCTTGCCGCCTGGGGAGTCTCCAGGTCTCCAATATGCTGACTGATGAAGACGTTCCGCCCGATGGAAAGAGCAAGCGTGTTCTTCAGGTGGGCACCGAACGCAAGCATGACGGGCAGTTCTCTATCGGCTTCCATCGGCAGAGGAGCATAGCCCCTTGCTCTGCGAAGGATTACCATTCTTTCACCAGACATTTTCACAATGGAATCATCGACATGTCTATGGATCGGTCTGTCATGAACAAGAAAGATGTCAGCAAGACCGGAGAGACGCTCGAGAGCCTCACTCTCATCGATGCAGATGGGCTCATCCGAGATGTTTCCGCTCGTGGCGATGACCGGTGCATTCAGTTCCTGCATAAGAAGGTGATGCAGAGGTGTATAGGGGAGCATTACTCCTAGATACGGATTACCGGGAGCGATTATTTCAGGAAGCCGGACAGTAACCTCAGTTGGATCCTTTTTGCGGAGAAGCACGATAGGTGATTGAGGAGATTCAAGAAGTGCCTCCTCGGATGAAGACAGCTGACAATGACTCCGAATGCTGTCCATCGAGGGGAACATCAGTGCAAAGGGCTTCCTGCGGCGCCTCTTGCGGCTCCTCAGTTCTTCAATGGCTAACGCTGAGGAAGCAGGTGCGATCAGATGAAATCCCCCGAGACCTTTCACCGCTGCTATCTGTCCCATCCGCACGGCATCGGCCACCTTGAGAAGGGCTTCCCTTCCCTCGGCCAGGATATTACCGGAAGTATCCCACAATGCCAGTGAGGGACCGCAGACCGGGCAGGCATTGGGCTGCGCGTGGAATCTCCTGTCGGCAGGATCCTCGTACTCCCTCAGACAATCGGGACACATTTCGAATGTGGCCATTGTAGTTGATATCCTGTCATATGGAAGGGCTCGGATGATCGAGTACCTGGGGCCGCAGTTGGTGCAGTTCGTAAAGGGATAACCGTAGCGTCTGTCGGATGGATCGCTGATCTCGGCCAAACACTTGGGGCAGGTGGCGATGTCGGGCAGTACAATAGCCTCGGGTCTTCCTGGAAGACTCTTCCGAATCTCAAATCCATCGTGATAAGCGGGTTCGAGCCATTCATCGCGAATCCCGGTGATAATCGAAAGCGAAGGCTTATCCCTCTCAATGGCTTCTCTGAAGGACTCGAGCAGTCCCTCTCTGCCCTCTACTTCAAGCAGTACGCCATGAGCTGTATTGGTCACCCATCCGGTGAGACCGGCAGTTGTGGCGAGGCGGAACACAAAGGGTCGAAAGCCGACGCCCTGCACTGCTCCGGCAATCGTTAGCCGCAAACGCTTCATGCGCATCGCCCATCCTGATGGTGATGATCCGCGGGAGTTACAGCACCCCATCGCAGGCGTATATTCTACCATCTATAGGCATACAGGACCACAGACATTTGAAACCGGACTTCAATGCACGAACTCTCGATCGCTAAAGACATGACCACGATAATAGGCAAGGCTATTGGCGGACCCAGACCGCTTGACAGGGTCAATGTGACAATCGGTCCTCTCTCCGGCATCTCCGCTGAATCTCTGAGATTCTGCTTCGGTGAAGTAGCCAGATCAGAGGGATTCGGTGAGCCAGAGCTGGTCATCACACTTGTCGCCGCCAGACTCGTCTGTCTCGACTGCGAAACTGAATACAATGCAAAGGACTTCTACGACGGATGTCCATCATGCGGCTCCATCAACCGGAACATACTGTCCGGCAGGGAGTTCACGGTAGACAGCGTTGAGTTCGACGAAGGGAACTCATAGAATGAAAGATCCCAGGAGAGATAATAAGGTCGACATAGCGACAAGAGTCATGAGCAGGAACGACTCATTCGCCGCAAGGAACCACGAACTCCTCAGATCCAACGACATCCTCACGCTGAACATCATCTCCTCCCCCGGTGCCGGAAAGACTTCCCTGCTTGAGGCAATGGCTGGATTCTTCGGTCCAGGACTGGCTGTCATCGAGGGCGATGTGAGAACAAGGCGGGATGCTGAACGGGTCGAGAAAGCCGGATGCAAGGCATACCAGATCGAGACCGGAGGATCCTGTCATCTCGATGCGGAAGCTGTCGGAAAGGCTCTCGAACACTTCGACCTGACCGATGGGGAACTCAGTATTCTGGCCATCGAGAATGTAGGCAACCTCATCTGCCCCAGCGGCTACGATCTGGGTGAGGATATGAAGGTCGGACTCCTCTCAACACCTGAGGGTGATGACAAAGTCCTGAAATATCCCTCTCTTTTCAGCAGGATAGCTGTACTGGTTATCAACAAAACCGATCTGCTCCCGATGCTGGATTTCGATGTTGATCGAGCTGTCAGGGAGTGCAGAAGCCTGAACCCCAATGTGGTTGTCTTCCTGATGTCAGCCAGGACGGGCGAGGGTGTCGAGGAGTTCTGCAGGTTCCTCAAGGGGCAGGCTGAACTGGAAGAGTAGCATTCCGTATAGCCTGCAGGTTTGAATCGTGCATATTTAGATATTACGGCTTTATATTACTATTGTAATAGTTTCAAGGGTTATTACGCCAGCAACTTAACAAACCTTAACTACGTCCCTGATGGGGTCCAACAGCTGTATGCAGTCCTTCCCGAGCGCTTCGAGAATCAAATATATTTGGAATGGATAATTGCTTACAGAAACATATGTACTGGCTGCTAACGCCTTACCGGTCATTACATTAATCGAGGAGTTCATGACGACGATGCCGGGATCACCTCCACCTGTTGGTGTTACTCTCCTGTGAACAGGGGGCGCATCTTCTGGATTGTTGTCGTTCTGGGTGTACTCGGCGCTCTCTACGGCACCTACTGTACGATCCAGTCGTGGGACAGGATCCAACACCCGGTTAATGAAGCCGACTTTACAACCTATTACTACGCTTGGAAGGCTATTCAGCTTGGGGAAAATCCCTACGATGTTGAGGTTCTTTGGCGATTAGCTAAAAATGATGACATCAGCAGGACCATTCAACCCTACTTCTACCCGCCACCCTTCCTTCTACCGTCACCGCTTGTTCGCTTACCGATGAGCTCGCTCTACCTGCTGTGGTTCTGGTTTGACGTGCTCCTCGGGCTCATCTCAATTGTTCTGCTGATCGGAGCATGGCACAGGGCACGGCCACTGATACCGTGGCTCGTGGTGCTCGCATTCGGTTGTGCATCCACGATCATACTTAATCACAACAAGGGGCAGGTAAACCTGCTGATACTCAGTTTGGTCCTGGGCGGGTGGTACGCACTGGAGCATCGGAAGGAAGTTCTCGCCGGCGTGCTGGTGGGTATCGCGTGCATGCTCAAGATGAGCCCGGTATTATTCGTGATGTGGTGGATACTGCGACGTCGCTGGACCGCCGTGACTGCAGCCTTTATCACGGGCCTCTGCCTTTCCCTCATAACGCTCGCAGTCGTACCATGGGAGGTGCAGCTGCACTTCTATACGAAAACCTTACCTGGATTCGTAAGCGGTGGCTACAACAGGCTTTCTGTGCCCATCGATCTATTCGGCAATCACTCA
>JAOZQW010000419.1 GCA_029932015.1 Candidatus Fermentibacteraceae bacterium | reverse complement strand
CTTTCAATATCGTTGCGGTCTATAACATGCCCGAAGGCTCTACACTTCAGCAGGTTCAGGATGTTTACCAGGAGCAGTTCTCACTTATGAGCGAGATCATGGGTGACATGCCAGGGCTCACTTTCAAGGACGTCACGATGGCCGAGTATGATGGGATCGAGTGGGTTACCTTCGGCATGCAGATGGACTACGAAGCCATGCAGGAGAGTATGTCTGTCGATGCTGATGGTGACTCCCCTCTGAGCGGAGGGTTCGCATGGACTGCCTGGCTAACTGAAGCCGACGGTATCCTGTATATGGAGATGAACGACCAGCCCCTGATTGTGCCTATGCTCATAAGCGGGACATGGGAAGGTGGATTTGCGAGTTCTCTGCCTGAAATGAGTTCGTTTTCCGATGAGGCTGAATTTGCCATGCTCATCAATCTTCCAGAGTACATGAATATGATCATAACTATGTCTGGATTGGATATTCCTGCCATCGACTCCTCCCCGGTGTGGATCGAGGCTCAGGCCGATATCATCGATGGAGGGATTGAGAAACACTTCAGGGTGAATGGCTCGTCATTCGTCGCATTCCTCGGACAGGCGGTCCAGACCTTCAGTGCACTTGCCAGCATAGAGAACTAGTTAATCTGGGGGACATGCACCGCAGGTGCGTGTCCCCCCAGCCTAGCCTCATGCATCAGCCACATACGTGTGAGCTGATGCGTGTCCCCCCAGCCTCTTCATGCACCGCAGGTGCGTGTCCCCCAGGCTAGCCTCATGCATCAGCCACATTGTACGGAAAAGGGGACACGTATCCAAATTCAGGGAATTTGGTTCATGTCCCTTTGCACGTGAAATTAGGTGCATGTTCCCGTAGCTGGATATTCCGGTCTATCCCTAGTCTGGCTTCCTGTTGTAGATCTCCTGTGCGGCCTGAATACCATTTTCCACAGCGAGAGTAGCGCAGTCCGCTGCCCTGTGAGCCATGAGCGAGGACTCCTCTTCCTGCCTGGGATGCATTCTGCACAGGACATAATCAGCCAGATCTGCAGCCGCAGGTGCCGGGCCGATGCCCATTCTCAGCCTTGCGAACTCCTCAGAACCAAGTTTCACGATCACGTCGTGAAGACCATTATGCCCACCGTCCGAACCGTCTGCCCTGAGCCGCAGGCGTCCGAGGTCGAGATTGACATCATCGCAGACAACAAGAAGATCGGATGGGAGAAGAGCGCTGCCGTCAAGAAAGGCGCGAACGGATGAACCACTTCTGTTCATGAAGTTCGTCGGTTTGATCACACTGGTTCCATTGGGAAGCTCAGCCACCTTGAAGATACCAGCATCCACAAATGAAACGCCGGCTTCCCGCGCCAGTATATCGGCGACCCAGAAGCCGGCGTTGTGCCAGGTCAGGTTATACTTGTTCCCGGGATTACCAAGACAGGCAATTACCCGGAAAGAAAGCAAATCCTACTTCTCCCTGCTTTCGGAAGTATCAGCATCAGAGTCCTTGTCCTCTGCATCCTCGCCCTCGAGAGCCTCTTCACCCTCAAGCAGCTCTTCCTCTTCCTCCTCGACCTTGGCCACAGTTGGAGGAACAACAGTTGCGATGACCAGTCCCTGGTCCATGTCCGTGCTCATACCCTCAGGAAGTGCCAGATCGGAGATGTGGAGTGCATCACCGATATCAAGAGCAGCCACATTGAGACTGACATTGGAAGGTATGTCCTTTGCCTTGACCTTGATGGTCAGTTCATGGAGAATGTGCTCGAGCACTCCACCCATAAGGACGCCTTCAGGAGTACCTTCAAGGTGAACATGAACAGGTACGGTGACTATCTGATCCGCTGATACCCTGAAGAAATCAAGATGGACAGGCCGATCCGTGAGGAGATCCCATTGAATGTCCTTCACGATAACAGTAACCAGAGCCTTCTTGCCCATTGCGAGATTGAGAATACCGGTCGAGGTCGAGTAACCCACGACTTCCATGAACTCATCCTCACTGA
>JAOZQW010000418.1 GCA_029932015.1 Candidatus Fermentibacteraceae bacterium | reverse complement strand
GGTTCGACAGCGCCGAGAAGGTGCTGAACCATATGATGAAACTTGATCCCGAAGAGGCCTCCACACACAATACTCTCGGGGATGTTCTCAATAAACTCGGACGGGTGTCTGACGCTCTCGAACACTTCGGGAAAGCTGCAGAGCTCTACTGCGCCAACGGTCTTCATTCCGCTGCGCTCTCAGTAGCACGAAAGGCTCTCAGGATCGATGAGGGTTTTGACCGGGCTCACTATATAAAGGCGAGAAGCCTCGACAGACAGGATAAGTCTGATCAGGCAAAACCTGAGTACATCCTGTTCCTCAGATCCAAACCTCCCGTGACTGATCCGGCTGTTCTCAGATCCTGTCATGCAATGACGAGACTCGAACCTGAAAACGACAACTGGGTCATTAGAATGACTAAGATCGCCGCTTCCATAGATGACGAGGTCGCACTGGACATCTGTGTTTCCCTGGCCCTGGAGCGGGGAATGAAGCAGCACGCAAAGATCGCCTCGATGCTCGAAAAAGTCCGCAGGAAGCTTGATAGTATGGATAGCCGTCCGGTATCCTCGCTCGAGGAGATCGAGTTCGAAGAATCCGATATAATCGAATCCACTAATGATGAAACTAGCCAGATTGAGGTCGGCACCGGCAGGAGAAGGTTGGGGGAGTACTTCGTCGCTGAGGGCCTTCTGGAGGCGGCGGATGTTCTCAGGGCACTCGACATACAGTCCGAAATGGATGAATCGAGTAAACTCGGTGATATCCTGGTCAGTCTTGATCTTGTCTCCACGCAGCAGGTCAAGGAAGCACTCTCAATGCAGATAGCTGATATCAGGGAGAACCTTGAGAAGACACAGGGGGATGGTCTCGGATACGTGGAGCTCGGAAATCTCCTGCTCGATGTGGGTGACTTCTATGGCGCAATAGATGTCTATCTTCGGGCGTGCACTATCTACAGGGCAAACGAACGCGAGTACATGGTGTTCGAGCTACTGGAGGGTGTGCTTGACATCTGTCCGGAATCATTAAGTGCTGCGAAGGAGCTTGTCCGCATACGGAGTGCAATGGACAGCGAAGGCCAGGCAAGGTCCTTCTACAGACTTGCCGTGGCCTATCTACTTAATGACAGCCCTCATGAAGCCCTCGCCGCGCTGCAGGCATCAGTGGATGCTGATCCGAAGTTCGAAATGGCCAGAACCCTCATAAACGGGATTCGTCCCGGACTGTCTGATTCGGATGATTACGCAGACATCGCCATGATACTTGCCGACATCGACAACCGCTTCGATTCAGACTCCGCGAAAGCCCTTGCTGGGATCATCCATGAGTTCCAGGAGGGCATCAATGCAGCTGTTTCAAGTGATGACTACAGTACTCATTATGACCTGGGAATAGCCTACATGGAGATGGGACTCTACAGAGAGGCCCTGACTGAATTCGCTGAAGTACTTCCCAGCCCCGGACACAGGTTGAAAGCACGTGAGATGCTCGGCAGATGCTGCCTTAAACTGGAGCGTTTCGACGAGGCTGAGGATCATTTCAGGAAAGGACTCACTTCAACCGGCACTGACGGAAACGCTGCTGCCGGTTTCCATCTGGCTCTAGCCGGAGTGTACAAGCTGACCGGCAGGAACACTCAGTCCAACAGAGAGATGGAAGTTGCCGGCAACCTCGATCCCGACATGGTCAGGATGCAGAACAAACTGGAATAACACTTGATCCGGATAGACGCAGTCAAATCACCTTCACCGGCTTCAAGAGCCGGATTGAGGCCTTCAGACATTCTTCACTCATGTAATGAAGAATGCATCGATGACTGGATAGATTTTGCCTACCACGCTACTGGAGCTTACCTCAAAATCGAATACTCACGAGGCGGATGGTGCAGAACCGTCCTGCTTAACCGCCGTCCCGGAGTGGAGTGGGGATTGTCACTCGCAGGCCAGTCCCCGAGGACCTGCAGACGTCGGTGCGTGTTCTGCTTCGTTGATCAGCTGCCTTCAGGAGTTCGTAG
>JAOZQW010000417.1 GCA_029932015.1 Candidatus Fermentibacteraceae bacterium | reverse complement strand
CAAGTATGGCAACAAGCTTTCGTCTTCCGTTGCAAAGAGACTTAGGGAATTACAATCATCTCACGGGGACGAATTCGCCATACTCAGGAAGATTCTTAATACGATTCAGCAAGAAAATACAGGCGTCAAAGCCTATGATGAGTATGTCAGTAACGAAGTGATAAAGAAATTGCCAAAAGCCTGCGGTAAAGACACTTTGTGGGAAATACGCGCTCCAAAGACTCGTCGTAGCGGTGTTATTCGAGCCTACTTTCATAAGGCGAGGAACTCTGAACGGAAGCTAGTGTTGTTGGATGCGGAATTCAAAGTAAAGAAAGAGCCAAACCTGAGTACTGCATGCAAGAGGTTAAAGGAGTACATACGCGATTATGACAACTAGGAACACCGAAGAGATCACCTTCGAGGAGTTCTTGAGTTCAATCGAGTACATCCCATCTGCTACAGAGGACCTGGTTATTGAGGCGGTAAATACGCGTTTGGAAAAAGGACTGACACAGAAGGACTTAGCTGCCAAACTAGAAACTACTCAGTCGGTAGTATCCCGATTCGAAAACCTTGGTCGGCAGCCCACAATAAAGTTCGTTGAGCGAGTGGCAAAGGCTCTAGGGCTTCGCTTCAGGGCAACATTAGACGGTGAGTTCATGTACTTGGTGCCGAAATCCATCCAGCAGGATGTTCGAGTTCAGGCAGAGCGCTCCGATCAATCAGTATCGGACTATCTCAGCTCACAGCTGACCGGTCATCTTAACAGAGTGTTTGCCAGGAGTGAATGGAAGCTTATTACTTCAGAAAAGATTAGTCAGCCCACAAGCAGCATCTCTCCAGATTGCTGGGAGAAGCTTGATGTAGATTTCGGATCCGGAGCCTTCTTTACATGCCGGATCAGTCATAACCAGAATACTTGGCAAATCAGGGAGGATTCCGAGAAGTACAATACACATCCCTCTATTAGAGCCAAAAGATAAGGGCTGATATGTCAAATCCATGCCAGACTGATGGAAGTAGTCCCCATGGTGACTATGAAGCATTTATATCTAATATGAAGCTTATCGATATCTTTGTATTTCATAGCGAATGTACTAGAGCCTGTGCAATATCTGATGCTAGAGCTATCAAGGAATTCAACCTCAATATTAGTAGAGCTTCTCATGACCCCGCATATTCTCTCGAAGGTTCTTCCTTGGCAATCCCGCTTTCCTTTCGCATAGAGATCCTCTCGTCCGAAAAGGAAATAGCTTCACTTGAGTACCATTTCGAGGCGTTGTTCAGCGTTTCAGATTTGAAGGCATTTCATCGTTCTATGAAAGATGACGAAGTATCTCGATTCTTCTTAGGACCTCAAATGGATAAATTTGTTTGGTCCTACCTTCGGTGCCTTATTTCCTCTACTTGTTCAAATATGGGAATAGCCAGAGTTGTATTACCCATGATGATGTAATTGTATGCCAACATCTTCAAGGCACATATTTTCAATCTAACATGACCTATTCGTGGGGCAGGTTACTCTCACTGGGGCACGGTTCCATGATGAAATCATGATCCCGATTGATGTTCAGAACCTGCATATCGCAGAGTTCCATCATGCATGAATGCGGTAATCGAGGATGTGTGGGTGCTTCTTTATTAAATCAAGCAACACCTTTGTTGAGCCAGTAGGTGTTCGCTTTCCCTGTTCCCACTGTCTTACCGAAGATGGACTGACATTGAGCAACTCAGCGAATACAGCCTGACTCAGTTTAGACTTCTTTCGGATTGCCTTAATCTCTTCAGCTGTCATGCTGATCTCTGAGAACTCGATTCCCAGTTCATTACAATCTCTCTTGGAAAAGGAGCTTTTCAACTCGGAGTTCAGCATATCCTGGACGGTTGATCCGATTGCCTCTTTCATTGAATTTCTCATCGACAACCTCCAAGTCGAACAGAACATTTTCTAGCCCGAATTAGCCTTGCGCGACCACTTCCTGAACCACTTGGTTGTGAGCTTTTTCATGATCATTCTATATC
>JAOZQW010000105.1:4241-7400 GCA_029932015.1 Candidatus Fermentibacteraceae bacterium | reverse complement strand
ACGATCTCAAGTATCGGATGCCTGCCGTCAGCAATTGAGAGCCCGGGAGTGCTCGAAAGTAAGGGACGGCAGTATGAACGCTTCACAGCAATGTCAGCAAGACCGCAGAGAACGTCCAGAGCAGCAAGTCTTTTGCCCACACCGCGAATGTCCACAGAGCGCGAAGAGACCTGAAGCCGGAGATTGGCAAACAGCTCTGTCTCCAGCTTTTCAATCTCCTCCGAAGCCCTGAGGACTCTGGCCTCCACCTCTTTCAGATCCGGCGTGATGAACCTCTCGGCGTTCACGAGTGTCTGCTTGCGTATGTAATGCTCCGGAACCTTATCCAGGTTGCTCCTGGAGACTTCTATGTAGTAGCCGAAGACCCTGTTGTATCCGATGGAGAGGCTGGAGATGCCAGTCTCCTCCTTCTCCCTCTCCTCTCTTGCCGTTATCCAGCTCCTCCCGCCCGATCTGACCTCACGCAGCTGATCGAGCTCACTGGAGAAACCAACCCTTATGACCGAGCCATCGGATATCCTGACAGGAGGTGAATCGCTTAGCACAGTATCTATCAGTTCAACGACATCCGGGAGGATATCCTTCCCCGAAAGTCCCGACAGCAGCGCCGAATCCGTTTTCTCCAGGATTGTGGTAAGCCTGGGGAGGTCCTTGAGTGTTTCCGCCACTGCTCTCAGGTCACGCGGAGTGCTTCTTAATGTGCCCAGTTTGCCAGCATGCCTCTGCAGATCGGCCGTATCCAGGAGAATGCCCCTGAGGTCACGAAGGGCATCCCTTCTTTCGGTCAGCCATTCCACAGCATCATGTCTCCCGGTAATGACCAGAGGATCTCTGGGCGGAGATGAGAGCCATTTCCTCCATTCGCGGGTTCCTGCAGGAGTCACGGTACCATCAGTGCTGTCGGCCAGGATACCGGATTCCTCACCAGGTGCGGCTTCAGTTATCGAAAGAGCCCTTGCGCTCCCCCTGTCAAGGATGAGCGAGTCCTCTCTCCGATACATCCCCGCGAAACTCAAGTGGGATACTGCCGTCCTCTTCGTGTCCTCGATATATGTGAGCAATGCTCCAAGCGCGTTCAGCGCAGGACCTTCACCCGTTAAGCCCAGACCCTCGATGGATGAGATCTCCAGCACTGACCGTACCTTTTCCGCAGCTGCATCGGACTGGAATTTCCAGTCCTCCAGAACAGTGAGTTCGGAACCGTACGGGGAATTGAACTCGAGACTCCCGGCGGCAAGTATCTCCCGAGGAGTGCGCCTTGCTACCTCAGCCGGCATAAGACTGGAATTCAGTTCGGTCGTCTCGATATCTCCGGTTGAGAGATCGCAGAATGCAAGTCCGGCTCTGTCACCCGCAAGATGGACCGCGCAGAGGAGGAGGACAGACCTTTCATCCAGAGCTGAACCGCTGACAAGAGTTCCGGGTGTTACAACTTCTATTACTTCCCGCCTGACGAGACCTTTGGCGGTCGCTGGATCCTCGGTCTGCTCACATATGGCGACTCTGTAACCGGCCTTTACCAGTCTGGAGAGGTAGCCGTCCAGTGCGTGCCAGGGGAAACCGGCCAGCGGGATGCTCTCTCCGGATGACTTGCTCTTCGACCTTGCAGTCAGAGTTATGCCCAGTACCCTCGATACTGTACGTGCATCCTCCCTGAAGGTCTCGTAGAAATCACCCATTCTGAAAAGGAGTATCTCGTCTCTGTGCTCCGCCTTGATGCGATCGAACTGCTCCATCATCGGTGTCTTCATGATATCGTGAGCCCAATCGCGAAATCAGCCAGCTCCCTGGGAACGATTGTCTTACGGCAGAGTTCACTGCCGCTGTCGCACCGCGCAGCGCCGTGTCTATGACATGGCCTGCAGTTCAGGTCCGCTCCCATGAATATCCCCGGCATATCCGCAGGCCAGAATCCAAGTGCAGGTGATGTGGAAGTGAATACGACGACTGTAGGAATGCCGAGTGCCGCCCCGAGATGTGC
Organism: Candidatus Fermentibacteraceae bacterium; assembly: GCA_029932015.1. Taxonomy (GTDB): domain Bacteria; phylum Fermentibacterota; class Fermentibacteria; order Fermentibacterales; family JCC-6; genus JAOZQW01. Next base: position 5,419 of record JAOZQW010000105.1, on the reverse strand, counting down.
AGGTCCGGAATCCGGCGAGATCAGGATGTCCAGTGCTTCAATATCGCAAATAAGCGTGTCGATATCTCCAGCGCCCGCACGGATGACTATACCTTTCCTTCCCGCAGATGATGCGGCTTCCTGCGCCTCCTGCAGATCATCGATACCGCCCAGCAGGACAACTTCTGCCTCATGTACATCTGTGAGGATCCTGCACAACTCTGCCACGACATCCTGCGGGATCGATTTCATGGACCATCTGCCGCCAACTACGATACCGGCAAGCATCCCCCCCTCCCTGCGCGGATTTCGTCTCTCGAGTCTCGGGACAGAGCTTCCTTCGACACCGGCAACGTTCATGAAATCAAGACTGCGAAGGGGCATGACCAGTTCCTGCCCTTTAAGTATCGCGCTCCTGAGCTTCCTGTCCGTGCGGAACCTCGCATCTGTCCGATTTCCCGGAAGCACGAGTCTTGTAGCGAGACTGTTCTGAAAATCAATGTATCTCTCAGCTCCGGATGCGGCAATAACACGCCTCAGTTCGGTCAGACCTCCAGCCCTCCCTGCTGTCTGCGGCTCGATGCCTCCCGGCATCCTGCGCACGATGGGGGCGTACTCGGGACGTGTAATGAACAATACGCGGTCTCCGCGTTCACTGAGTGCTGTCGCGGAAGGTTGAGCCATGATGATGTCTCCAAGTGAGTGCAGCCTCAGAATGCAGGTAATGTCATTCATCTGAGAACTGCAGGTCATAGAGACGTCTGTATCTGCCATCGGAAGCCATGAGTTCGAGGTGCGTCCCTTCCTCCAGGATCCGTCCCTGGTCGACATACAGAATGCGGGAGGCTTTGGCGATAGTGCTGAGCCTGTGAGCAATGACGAGAGCGGTGCGTCCCTCGATAAGTCCGTCTATGGCTCTCTGGACCTGTCTCTCCGAGTGGGTATCCAGGGCGGAGGTGGCCTCGTCGAATATCAGGATATCGGGGTCCTTGAGAATTGCTCTTGCTATCGCAAGTCTCTGTCTCTGGCCGCCCGAGAGTCTGGCTCCCCGCTCCCCGATGACAGTTTCGAGACCAAGGGGCATCTCATCGATGAATTCCAGGGCATTTGCCGCTTTCAGGGCTTCCCTGATCTTTTCATCCGAAAGAGATCCCTCACCGTAGGCGATGTTGCTCCTGATGGTATCGTTGAAGAGAACA
>JAOZQW010000105.1:0-4231 GCA_029932015.1 Candidatus Fermentibacteraceae bacterium | reverse complement strand
AGAGAACGGTCTCCTGGGTGACAACCCCGAGACTCCGCCTGAGACCATGCAGATCGAGCGTTCTCAATTCGGTTCCATCGATCTCGATTGAGCCGGCGTCAGGATCGTAGAATCTCGGTATCATGTCGGCTATCGTACTCTTGCCGCCGCCGCTGGGTCCAACGAGGGCTACGATATCCCCCTTGCCGATCTCGAAGCTCACGCCGTTCAATACGGGTATGCCCTCTTCATATGAGAACTCCACATCATGGAACCGTATCCCCCGGCGAAGTCCGTCAAAGGGTATCGGGTTATCAGGCTGAGTGATAGCCGACTTCCTGTCCATCAGGGCAAAGACCCTCTCCGCGCATGCAATGCCGGTCTGAATTCTGGTATTCGCCCTGCTGATGGTCTTGATGGGATTCATCATCGATAGCGAGGCTGCAAGGAAGACAAGGAATCTGCCTGGAGTGAGTGAACCGCCAGAGAGAATGGCAGCTCCTCCGAACCACATGATGGCTCCGCTTGCCATGGCGCCCATGAACTCGGTCACGGGTCCTGCAAAGGCTCTCTCCCTCTGAAGGGAAGTCTCTGTTCTCCTGTGAACACTGAGAAGGTCGTCGAATCTTTTCGATTCGAATTTCTCCATTGCGAAAGCCTTCACTATGCGGATGCCGAATATGGTCTCCTGGAGAATAGAGGAGAAATCAGCAAGCCGCTCCTGCGCCGTATGCGTCTTCTTCCTGAGTCTTCTCCCGAGAATGAGTATGAAGAGAATTGCAGGCGGGAAGACGAGTAATGTAAACAGGGCAAGTTTCCAGGAGGCCCACAAGGCAAGAGTAAGGTAGACCAGGAGAAGTACTGCCTGCCTTGGAACACTCATGAGCATTTCGGTGAGAGCCCAGTTCATGCTTCCGACATCGGCCGTGAATCGCGCAATGGTGTCACCGGACCTGCCCGTGGAGTAGAAGGACATATCCAGGGACAGCAGGTGTCTGTAGAGACTGCTCCTGATATCGGTGATCACCCCCTGCTCCGCCCTGGCAAGGAAGAAGACCTGCAGAATGCTGAGCAGATTCTTAAGTAGAACGAATGTAACGAGCATGACTATCACGGCGAGAAGTACCTGTGAGGGTTTTGCTGTCTTCAGGCTCTCGCTCACGCCTGAGACAACCCTGCCTCCAGCCTCCACTGCGGTACCCACCCGCACGCGGAGCAAAGCGGACCCGAATTCCTGGAGACTCTCCCCCACGTTCTCACTTAACGCTTCAGCAAGCGTGGGAGCATCATCACCCGCATCGTCTCTGCCGAGGACATCGTCAAACAGCGGAAGGATCATCCCGAGTGAAGCCCCACTGAAGAATGCAAACAGCAGCATGCTGAGAGCGGCTCCGAGGAGCCACTTCCAGTAAGGCCGGGCGAACGAGAGTATCCGAAGAGCGGTTCTTCTTTCTTTCATTGCAGACACTATCTTCTCTATAAAGATGTCCGTGGTCAAGGAATGCGAACCCCTGGAACTAATCCTGCTCCTATTGCTATATTCGGTGTGTGGAGAAACTCCAACACCTGAAAGGTGACTCAATTGACCGGACGGATCATCACGGAGAAGCGGAAGACCAAGGACCCCAGGTCCGATTCGCAGCTCATGATAGACCTCTGCGACGGGGATGAGGACGCTTTCTCGGAAGTCATCAGAAGATTTCAGGCACCGATCTATTCACTCCTTATCAGAATGCTCGGAAACGAGGAGGACGCGCAGGAACTCCTTCAGACCACTTTTTTCAGAGTCTACAAGTACCGAAGCAACTTCGACACTGAAAGAAAACTCGTCACCTGGATATTCACCATCGCCAGCAATCTGGCCAAGAAGGAGTGGCGCAGGAGGTCCCGCTGGGTCAACGTACCTCTTGAATACGTCAATCTCACGAGTCCAGTAAAAACTGCTCCGCACTACGATGCCGGCAGGATCGAACTCAAAGCCTCTATCGAGGAAGCTGTTGGTCACCTTCCCCCTCATTACAGGGAGCCCTTCCTCCTTCGCGAGATGGAGCAGATGAGCTATGAGGAGATAGCAGACATCCTCGGTATCCGCCTCGGAACTGTCAAATCACGGATAAACAGGGCACGAGCACACCTGAGGAATTCACTCGAAGACGTATGGGAAGAGTGGAAATGAAGTGCAACAGAGCGCTCAGACTGATCAGCTCCGTCATTGACGGCAATGCTTCAGCCAATCAGCAGAGACTGCTGAACTTCCACCTCATGGGATGCAGTTCCTGTCGAAAGGCCTACACAATGTCCAGGGACATCTCCAGACTGACCAGAGAGCTCCCCGCCCCGTCACCTCCAGCGACTCTGGAAACAGATGTCATGCGCATGATCAGCCGTGAGACTGCTGAAGTTCCCACCGGAAAACGGCATTTCAGGGCATCCCTCCTCGCAATACCTGCTGCTGCCGCTCTCATCGTTCTTGCTGTTTCCATCTCTCCCCTGGCCTCCACAGGCAGCTCGGCACCCAGATCCCTTGCTCTTTCATCCAGCATGCCCCCAGGCATGAAGGTCATGTCGGCAGATCGCAGCACCGCAAAATCGCGGGTCAGGACCGTGCCTCTGTCAGCCTATTCCAGGCAGGCGAACCTGATATCCTTCTGATCATGATCAGGCACATTTTTTTAATAATCATTCTCACTGTGACAGCCCTTGCAACGCATCCTTCCGATCAGGTCTTCACACTCAGGGTCGAGGAACCCCCAGGATCCATCGAACTCTCAACGGTTGTTGCCATCTCACCGAGCTGTGCCGTTACCCTCGCCGTCTTTCTCCCATCAGCACCTGTCAGTGTTGAAACACCTGAAGGGGTCTTCATCCCTGATTCCATCGTGGTCTCTCAGGATCTCGGTCTTTTTGTGCTCCTCTTCGATGAGGATGTTTTCCCCCTCAGCCAGATGCCCTCTGATGCAGCACCTCCCCAGGGTGAACCTCTGGTCATTGTCGGGCAGGGATTGAGCGGACTTCTCACTGTTGAGGGATCAACTGTAGAGAGGTATCCTGACGGCGCGATACTTGTTTCCGCTCCCCTGATCGAGGGGCTTATGGGAGCTGCGGTATTCGACAGCAAGGACCGGTTCATAGGCATAATAACCGGGGTGATAGAACCTGAGTCATCCATCCTCAATATCAATGAATCCCATGAATACCTGGTTCTCTACCCGACACAGATCTGGTACATGTGGGCTCAGCTGGCTTCTGCTGACATCAGCATCAGCGCTGAACCCTTCGGAGTGACGGCCATGTCCAGTATCTCACTCAATGAAAACAGACCTTCAGGGATACAGCTGCTCTCCGTAACAGATGGCAGCGAGGCATGGAACATCGGTTTCCGGCCAGGCGACCTGATCACTCGGATCGATCATATCCCCGTTTATCATCCCGAGACCCTCAGGGGGCTCAGGCTCCTCTCGGAGGATACTCTGACCGCAGTGGTCTGGTGCAGAAATGGCGAACGTACGGTATTCATACCGCCATCCAGTGCTCACGACAGGTGAGAAGGATAACACAGACACTCCGATGATCAGTTGCTGATCACTATCACTTTCCGGCTCTCTGAGAGCCCTCCAGCATGAAGGACCTGTATCAGGTAGACTCCGTTCGGGACGGGGGCTTCATTCGCTCCAGTTGTGTTCCAGTAGATCCGGTGCTCCCCCGGGGTCAGGTAGCCGTTCCCGATCTCCATCACCAGTCTCCCGGCCAGATCGTATACGAGAACTTCGGTCAGACCTCCATCCACAGTGATATCGATCGCAGCGTACCCCTGCCTCACCGGATTGGGGAATGGATATGAGACATGCAGATATCCTCCGGAAGGGGAACCGCCCGAGTTGGATGCCCCTGGGGTCGGGATCTCCATGAGTTCCCATTGTCCTGTGCCATCAGGTATCCTGCCGTAGGACAGGTCAGTACCCACCCTCCCGAAACGAACCGAATCAAGCAGATTGAGGTCGTCCGAACCTGTTGTATCAGGGATCTCGCACGAGATGTAGAGACTGTCATTCTCACCCGAGAGACGCCATGGAACATGGAGTCCCTCCTGCCACCACTCACCATCCATCCAGACCAGCAGGAAACCTCCCGCAGGCACTTCAGTACCCGCAGGTAATCGGTAGCCGGACAGGATATCAGGATATTCGGAAAGGTGGATCCAGCCAAGGTCGAAGTCGAAGCCGGTACCGTTGTATATCTCCAGCCAGTCATC
>JAOZQW010000416.1 GCA_029932015.1 Candidatus Fermentibacteraceae bacterium | reverse complement strand
CGACATCCTGCTGAAGCAGGATGTATCGGTGACTGCAGAGATGAAAGAGCTTCCGGGAAGCAGCCGCTGGCTGCTGGCGACACTTCTCGTAGGTACAGCGATGCTGGCTTCCGAGGTGCTTTGGTCGAGATCCCTGGTTACCGGCTTATTCAACAACAGCTATGCGGTTGCTACGATGCTGGCCGCAGTCCTTGCAGGCATCGCGGTCGGGTCATGGATAGCGGCTTCAAGGAAGACTCTGAACCCATCCACCGTACTCGGACTCCTTCTGATCCTTGCGGTATGGCTGCCCGTGACCGGATTGTTGCTTCGAGAGGGACTTCCTCTTCTTGAGAGGTCTATTGAGCCGGGCTCGCTGGCCGGTTCGCTTCTTCTGCGATACCTGCCAGCGTTCTTCGTTCTTCTTCCGGCAGGTATTGCTTCCGGAATGCTCTTTCCTATCCTCGCCTCACTCTACTCCCCATCACCTTCAGGGTCCGGGGAGGGTGTCGGAAGGATGCTGGGAGCAAATACAGCCGGAGCGGTTATAGGGTCGGTGCTCTGTACTTTCGCTGCTCTTCCCCTTCTAGGCCTGCGATGGTCCTTTGCGGCGGCGGCGGTACTGGTCTCGGGAGCCATCCTGGTCGTTCCCACCCAATCGCGAATGGTCAGATCTACCGCGGCTGCTGTATCCATTGCGATAATGATCCTCTTTACATCGATCGGCGGGAATGGCGTCTCGGTACCGGACGGCTTCAGACTCCTCTATCATGACGATTCACCCGGCGGTGACATTACCGTTGTCCAGAGCAGGGATATGCCCTCGACCATCATAGTGAACGTTGGCGGCAGCCAGGCTTCCACTACCACTCCCGAGGGCTGTCTTAAGAATAGGCTGATGGCCTACTTCCCTCTGATGGTACATCCCGATCCCGAAAGTATCTGCGTCATCTGCTTCGGAACAGGTATAACTGCCGGTACTGCCGCCCTATTCCCTTCTGTTGAGAAGCTGGACTGCGTCGAGATCAACAGGTCGGTGACTGCGGCGGCAGAATACCTGACGATCCATAACCACGATGTACTGGCGAGGCCGGTGACCGAACTCATTATTGAGGATGGCAGAAACCATCTCATGGGGACTGACAGACTGTATGACGTAATAACCGAAGAGCCGATGCATCCGGCTCTGGCAGGAGTGGTTAACCTGTATACAAGGGAGTATTACCAGCTGGCTTCTGACAGGCTGGAGCCGGGTGGGATCATGAGTCAGTGGCTTCCTCTGTATGCCATGTCAGATGCTGATTGCCGCATGGTGGTGGCCACATTCATCGATGTGTTCCCCAACTCCACTCTCTGGCTACTGGGCCGCGACGCTATGATCACTGGCAGAAAAGGATTGCCTATCGATCCCATGACGGTGGTTGAGCACCTTTCAGATGCCACTGTCGCTGAAGACCTGACCCCATTCGGACTGGATGTTCCATGGGTATTCCTCTCCACATACGCCATGGGTCCGGAGGAGCTGCGTGAATACGCCGCCGCTGCTCCAGTAGTAACGGACGACATGCCGGTACTTGAGTATTCTGCCCCAGCTGCGGTTTTCGGCACATCGACTGTAGCCGGTAATCTGGATGCGATAATGGAGCTTCGCTCTCAGCCCGAGGGAGCAGATGAAGCCTTCGGTAAGAACTTCCGGGGGGCATGGGAAGCAGTGGAACTCTTCCATGCAGCGGAATCCGCCAGAGATCGCTTCATGCTGATGCCAGAGACCGATCTACTGCGTGAGGCTCTGAATCTGTGTCCTGAATTCCGGTTGGCTGGGAGGAGACTGGCAGCCTCGCTTCACCAGTCTGCGGCCGTGATGCTTGAAAGGGGCAATCCCGAAGCCGCCTGGAACCTTATGAATCAGGCGCTGGCGACGGGAGAGGGGGAAGCGCTTATGCTTGCGGACCTTTCTTCGATGGAGACTGCTATGGGTCTGTATGAAACTGCTTTGGAGCACGCGTCGCTTGCACTGGAGATGGAGCC
>JAOZQW010000415.1 GCA_029932015.1 Candidatus Fermentibacteraceae bacterium | reverse complement strand
CGGTTATCCCCCTCCCTCCCCCTGGCTCTGGCCTGGCTTGCAATGGACTCCCCTGCTCTTCATCTCGATGAAACTACCCTTAGCATCGGGGATATCAGGATTCCTCTCCAGCCCGGAGGGAGAATGCAGCTCAGGTTCCATGGTCCAACAGGTACGTATACTTCTATCCCGCTGGCAGATCTCGCTGCAGCGCTCAATGCGAGAGCAATGGGGCAGCCCTGTCCGCTTGACTCCACCATCTTCATGAATTCCGTTGTCCTCTTCGGTTATGCCGCTCCAGCTCTCTATGACCTCAAGCCAACCCCGTATTCACCCTCCTGCCCAGGAGTAGAGGTCCTTGCAACCGCAGTGGACAATATTCTGAACGGTTCACCGCTCAGTATCCTTTCTGCTTTCAATGTCATGCTGGTCGCACTGGCTGTCTCGATGCTTTCCGCCTACCTGCTTGGTTTCAGCGGGAAGATTCTCCTTGGCGCGGCTCTTGCGGTCCTTCCACCAGCAATATTCGCTCTTCTCTCCGTTATCATCTTCCGCAACGGACTCTGGATAGCCACCGCGCTTCCGATCATTTCAGCACTCCTGACCATCCTCGCAGGTGGACTCTTCCTCTTCGGATCAGAGAACAGGAGGAAGCGGGAAGTGCGTTCCGCTTTCTCTCAGTACCTCTCCCCCGAAGTTGTCAGTCAGGTAATTGAACATCCTGAGATGCTCGTTCTTGGCGGTACTGACAGGGTGATGACCTCTTTCTTCTCCGATATAAGGGGCTTTACCGGTATATCTGAGCAGATATCACCGACGGAGCTTGTCTCCATACTCAACATGTACCTGACGAGGATGACCGACCTCATTCTGGCGACAGGCGGTACGGTAGACAAGTTCGAGGGGGACGCAATAATCGCGTTCTGGGGTGCTCCCATTGAATTCGAGGATCATGCTTCCCGTGCCTGCAGCACTGCGCTGGCCTGTCAGAAAGCACATGCACCACTGAATCGCGAACTGACCCGGAAGGGCTTCCCTGAACTTGTTACGAGAATAGGACTCAGCACAGGACACATGGTGGTCGGCAACATGGGGTCCTCGAGCCGTTTCGACTACACCATCATGGGCAGCACAGTGAATCTCGGTTCGCGTCTCGAGGGCGCCAACAAGGTATACGGAACCTCCATCATGGTGCCTGCATCCACAGCTGAATCAGCTGGAGACCGTTTCGTCTTCAGGGAACTCGATACCGTGAGAGTGATCGGACAGAAGACACCTGTAACTGTCTACGAGCTCATCTGCCATATTGAAGACTCCACTCCCGAACTGGAGGAGCTGCTGCGGACATACGCGGAAGCTCTTGTCTGCTACAGAAAGCGGGATTTCATCGGAGCCGCTGAGCTGTTCGAGTCCCTCGAAGACGATCCGCCCTCATCGACCATGGCCCGAAGATGCAGAATATTCCAGAACAGCACTGAACCGGAGGATGATGGATCCCCTCTGGTCTACGATCTGACATCAAAATAGCACTAGTTCATCTGGAGGTGTTGAGAATGAGAAGAGTCCTCACAGTAGTTTTGATGACCCTGTTCACCACGGTCTCCGTGTCCGCGGATACGGAAGCTCCTGCAGTTGGCGATGAAGTCGCCATTGCCATCCAGAACCAGAAGGTCTACCCGATGCCGGCGTTCTATGCAGCACCTGCCCAGCCAGTGGCATACGGCACCATCGTCACAGTGACCGCCGCTCAGGCTGACTGGTTCGAGGTCATGGTCCCCGGCGCAGCCGATGGCTGGGTCCACAGCACATCCGTTACCGGAGCCATTCAGCACTCATCCGGAGATGCTTCCGCATCAGGCAGTGTCACTACGGATGAAGTCATGCTGGCTGGAAGGGGCTTCAGCGAAGAGGTAGAGGAATTCTATTCCCAAGAACACCCGGAGCTCGATTTCGGACCTGTCGATATCATGGAAGCGAGTAATCTCGTTACACCGGAGGAATTGTACGAGTTCCTGACAGCCGGAAACC
>JAOZQW010000414.1 GCA_029932015.1 Candidatus Fermentibacteraceae bacterium | reverse complement strand
CACCCTAGGGACCTCACTCGCAGCGTAGCAGAGACAATGGCTTCCAGGAGTTCGATCTGCAATCAGCTGCATCTGCCATTTCAGTCAGGTAGCGATAGAATTCTCGGTCTGATGAACCGGGGATACACTTCTACCGAGTATGTCGAGAAGATCTGCATGTTGAGGGAGCTCGTTCCCGGGATCGAGCTGGGCACTGATGTGATAGCCGGCTTCCCTGGTGAGAGCGAGAATGAATTCATGGCTACGGTTGAACTCCTTGAACGGGTTCGGTTCGACTTTGCATTCCTTTTTAAGTACAGCGAGAGAAGCGGTACCTCGGCGGCGTCCATGGAGGGACAGGTTCCGGAGAAGGAGCGACTGAGAAGACTTCATGTCATCCAGGAGCTTCAGAGGGGGATAACCGCTGAGCGGTCAGCTGCCCAGGTGAGCACTACTCAGAGGGTTCTGGTCACCGGCGCAGCTAGGAGACCCGGGCAGCAGGCTGCGCGCACTGAAGGAAACAGGATGGTTATTCTCGAAGGAACTGAGTATCCACCGGGAACCTTCGTCGATGTATGCATTACCGCTGCCGACGGTTGGACCCATTTTGCCGAACCACTCACACCGGACCGGACCGGCAATTGAGTCTGCTCAAGAGTATTGAACGCTACGGCAGAAAAAGGGTTAGGAAACTCCTTCGCGCTATACTGGCAGCCGGTGCGGACAACGGTGAACTCCCGATCGCACCTACAAAACTCCTTGTAGCAAGAACCGATATCAGGCTGGGCAATCTCGTCCTGATGGAACCCCTTCTCTCAAGCCTGAGAAGAAGATTCCCCGAATGCGAGATTCATGTCCTTGCAGGTCACGTCTTCGCGGGACTCATCGAGAGCCAGGGCTATATCGTCAGAACGGTGGACAAGAAGGGGCAGATAGCAAAGCCTTGGAAACTACTCAAGCTCAGGGACGACCTCCGGAGCACCGGTTACGATGCCGTCCTGGATGCCTCACATCCCCACTCCTTCAGTCTCTCTACCGCTGTAACATGCTTCCTTTCAGGCGCTCCATGCAGAATAGGATTCGATTCCGGGGAAGGGGAGAGGTGGTATACTCACGCAGAAGGCGAACCAGCCAGGGGCATACACGAAAGCAAAGCTATACATGCTCTGGGTAACCTATGGTCCGACTGGCCCGAATGGACTCCTCCGAGACTCATCACTGAGAGCCTGGAAAAGCGGGATGCAGTAGGGATCCATGTCGGCGCATCCGGCCGCAAGGTATTCCCTACTGAGTATTTTGAAAAGATCATTGAGAAGGCATCCACAAAGACGAGTGTGGAAGTCTACTGGGGTACTCCCGAGGAGAAAAAGATCGCGGATACTCTCAGGTCAGCTCATGGTGTAAAGGTAATGCCCAAACTGATCATTGAAGAACTCCTTCGATCCATGACGGGACTCCGTGCATTCCTCAGCCCGGATAACGGTCCAATGCATGTTGCATCAGCCCTTGGCATACCTGTAGTAGGTCTGTTCCGAGTGGACAACTCGGACCGGTTCCGACCTCTCTCGCCGGGTTCAGCAGTTATCTTCGATCCTGAAGCTAAGAAGCAGGAAATGGCCGTTGAAATGCTTCTTGAAGCCTACGGTCTATCCAAGTAGCAGTATCTGCATTTCTTCACAAATGATCAGGAGCCAAATTCTGACTGCCTGATTTGACCTGTCTGTACGCACAAGCCCCTTGTCTTCTAATTCCTGCTGATATATGCTCAATTTATGTATCATGATAATGGAACTACCGGAATAAGTGGATTCTACATAACCACGTCATTTCCCTAGTTTAGTGTACTCATGTACATTACTTATGTCACGAATGATGTCCGAGAAACGAATAATAGAGATATGTGGATAATGTAGAAGCAACACTAGCTGAAGGAGTGTCGCGTCTACACAATCATTGCTAACCCTTGACAAAACCAGAGGTATGACAAATGGTAATACCGGAGGTGAATTGCATGAGTACTGCAAAGATAGC
>JAOZQW010000413.1 GCA_029932015.1 Candidatus Fermentibacteraceae bacterium | reverse complement strand
CCCTTCATGGGGGTCATATTGGGTGCGACGGCTCCAGGCCGTGAGGTGTGCTAGTCAACCAGCACGAACCTGCACGTAATCGGTCCGCTCTCCGTCATGCCGGAGGCGAAATAGGTCCCTGAGGAAGCACTGCCTGAGTGCGTCGGGTCCCACACTATCACCGCCCAGTCACGGGCTCCCGTGGGGATATCAACAGTGCCGGCTATCCTCCCTGTGATGTCGAATATCCGCAGGGCATCGCCTGAGATCTCTCCAGGATTGGATAGAGTCAGTGTAATTGCTCCTGTCGAGGGGTTGGGTGATGCCGTCAGTGAGGCTGCTGCGCCAGACTCGGCAGCCTCGCCTTCATTAATTCCGACCGAGTACAGGTATGCGAAGGCGCCGGTGAGATTCGGCCTGGGTCCTATGTTCCCGGAGGGAGGCTGTATCTGAGGTGTGCCAGTGCTGGTCAGCACCGATCTGAGAAGTGATGGAGTCAGTGCAGCGGCCGGATTGCCATTGGCGATCCAGTAGCCGACGCAGCAGGCAGCGGCCCCGGCCACCATCGGTGAGGCACTGGATGTGCCGGAGAATCCCGAGGCGTAGTAGTAGTTTGCACCCATTGCACTGTAGAGGGTTCCATAGCCGGTTGTAACTACGTTCTCTCCCCAGCCATGGCAGTTGAAGCGTGTACCGTAGTTGGAGTAGTAGAGCCGCTTCCGGTCACCGCTGTAGGCGCCGCCTGCCCCCACTATCATAGAGCCGCAGTCCCCGAACCAGCTTATGTTGTCCATGTTGACGCCGCCCCCGTTTACCGCGTTGCCTCCTGCCTCGACCACATGGATCCCATTGGCCACCGCGGTCTGAATTGCGGAGTAAACGCCGTTGTAGGTCTGTGCCCCGGGTGAGTAGCTGCCCCACCACTCGATCGGGACATAGTCCTGCGAGCCGGGTACGTACTCCCACTGCTGCTCCAGCAGTATCACATCACCTGCGGAGAGGTTGGCGATCGCTACGGTCAGAGCTCCGGCGACGTTCCAACTGGGTGAGGGGCCGTAGAAAGTGCCGCATGTGGCAAGTCCTGAACCCCAGCAGATGCCTGTAGTGCCCCATCCGTTGTAATCGGAGACCATCTCTCCAAGTACCGCCGTGCCGTGATTGTTGTTGCTGAACGGATCTGAGACGTAGCTGTTTATCTGAGAGCCCGGAGCTTTTGTCAGATCCGCATGTGAGTAATTCCAGCTGTACTCCAGGTCGCAGACTGTGACTGTCGAACCGTTCCCGCCACCCTGTGTCCAGGCATATATGGCATCGATACCCGCAGGGGTGAATGATGCGGATTTCAGATATCCCTGCATTCCCTGGTAATCCGGTGGCTGGGGAAGAGGCTGCGGCAGTGGAACAGGTATGGCTAGCATTATGCCTTCGAGAGCTTCCAGCTGCTCGCAGAGTTCCCAAATATCCATCTTACCCTCGAACCTGAGTCTTACGATGTTGTTCAGGTTGTACAGGTCCTCGCCGGAACGCTCCTCGCCCGTTGCCTCCAGCTCATCCAGACGCTCTGCAGAGACATCCGATATCCTCTCCCAGGAGTGGTCATCCGTCAGGGCGAGCAGCGCGCTGAGCCCTTCGGTTGATCCCAGACCGGATAGATCTGTCGGCTCACCGTCGATCAGTCTGATAACGGCTGCTTGCTGGAACATGATCTCTATGAGGTCGTCTTCACAGGCATAGCGATTCTGATCATTGGAAGAAAATACTGGCGGAACGACGACCGCCAGTGCGAGAAGTATGAATCCCGCTTTCATTGCTGCGCTCCTCCCGGGGAGCCGCGGCCGGGCCCACCCCGGCAGATGGCATCCCTGTTACTAATAAGACTCTATGGGCCAACTGTCTAGTCAGGCCCCGGTGATGAGCATTGTCTGGGCTGGCGATACTCCTTCTAGAGGGGTCATGCATGCTGACTTAAGACTGGACAATGACGGGGAGGATCTCTACATCCTCCCTCACTAGTGTCCCATCATAAGTCAAAGAGTGACAA
>JAOZQW010000104.1 GCA_029932015.1 Candidatus Fermentibacteraceae bacterium | reverse complement strand
CCCACTCGTGGTCGAGAATGAAGGTCGAGTCTTCGAACATGAAAGCGTCGATCCCGTACTCGGCGATGAGCCACTCGATCTCGTCCACGATCGAACCAGGAGACCTCTTTCTTATCTTCTTACCGAATATTTCCGAAAGGGTCGGCTGACAGAAAGTACAGCGGAAAGGGCATCCCCTTGTCGCCATCAGCGAGGTCCCCCGGAGGCGGGGATCAACTCTGTCCATCGAATACCAGTGAGCGAAGTAATCCTCCATATCGAAGATGGTCCTGTCGGGAAGTGGAAGGTCATCAAGATCATCGGCAAGGAGCATTCCGGGATTTCTGTGGAACTCACCATCCTCGATCCAGCATGCTCCCGGCAGGTCCTCCCAGGAGCCGGTTTCGAGTATCCGGCGAAAGGCCAGGTCCCCCTCCCCGCTGTAAACCATATCGGCACCGGTTCGGGCAAGAGTGTCTTCTGGCATCACAGTAGCATGGGGACCGCCAACGAGGAGAAGACTATCCGGTGATTTGGCTCGAACAATGGAAGCAGCTTCAGCAGCCGCGCTCAGCTGCGGTGTAACAACTGAAATGGCCACCATATCCGGACGTACTTCGTCAAGCATCCTTGTCAGATCCCCGAAGGGATCTTTGCTGAAGGACATATCGCAAAGAAATGACTCGCTCCCTGACAGTCTGGCCTGTGCCGCGAGACTGGCCACACCGAGAGGTGGCTGTCCCGAGGGATAGCGCGTCTCCGGAAATACGAAGAGAATTCTGCTGAATGCGGTCATTTTTCGCTTCCCTCCCATCCCAGTTTTCTCGCTGCAAAGAGCGTGGACAGTACTATTAGAACCATATCCACAGGCAGACGGTACCGCACCCCCCCGTGAGCGAAGGTATGCAGAGCGGTGTATAGGAGAAATACGAGAACCATGAAGAGGAGTCTGGGGTCCTTCCTTCTGTGAAAAATCTCCATGACTGCCATTAAAAGAAGGGGCAGATATACCGTGAGGCCTACTATTGCAGGAAGGATCCCTCCAATGGTGCCTCCAAGCGGTGAGATGAAGAGAAAGAAGCGGACACCTGCAAGATACGAGATGAGTACTGGATTGTTGACAATGAACTCAATCGCTCTGCTGGAGAGAATTCGGCTTCTCTCTATCTCTGTATCCAGACCTTCCATGGACGGATATTCAAGCAGTTCCCTCCTGCTGATGCTCTCCTCAACCCATCCGGGAAGCTCAATGCCCTCCATGGCAAGTGCATCGGGATTATTGCGCATCCAGAAGTTCAGCGATCCCTTTGTAGGCATTAGAAGAGGAGATCCGAGAGTGACCTGATTCCGAATGATCCAGGGAACACAGCAGAGAATGAACGCGCCAAGCATCCAGAGGCCTGTTCTCCATCTTTTTTTGAGTACCAGATAGCCAAGTTGAAGAGGTAACATGAATAGAGTCGTGCTTCTGATAAGGAAGAGAAGACCTGTGGCAAACCCGGCAGCGGAACCCCCTCCCTCTCTCTCACCGGCCCGCAGTGTCAGCCAGACAACCAGGGGTAGAAGGGAGATGTGAAGTGAATCAGACATCGCATAGGCCGAATAGTAGATGTAGTATGGGTAAAGCGCCCAGACAAAGGCGGCGACGGTACCCGCCCGTCCCCCCCAGAACTCCCTGACCATTCGTCTGACTGCCCAAACCCCCAGGAGGGCGAAGATGCAATTCAGGAGAAATACCGCTCCCGATACTGGACCGAATAATCTGAAAAGAATCCCGAGAAGTACAGGATATCCGGGTTCTATGGCGGCAGTTGGCTCTTCAACTGGAAACAGGCCAAACACATATTCAGGATCGGATGCCCATGCATCGGCAACGACTGAGCCATCACTGAGAACGTGCTTCCACCAGCCAACACGCCTGCTGAATGACAACCCGTTGCCGGATGCGATCCCCTCAGCAGCTCGTGTGTATATCCCCTGATCACGGATCGGATGTGGAAGATCACCTCCCTGAACGGCGAACCAGGCCATCCTGGGCAGCATAACAGCCAGAACCAGCAGGAGCCCTACACCCGAGAACAGGCGTCTCAGTTCCGGCTCCAGTCCACAGAGGTCAGTTTCACTGGAGGATCTCTCCGCACATCAAGAAGAGTGATCGGGTGGAAATACTCCTGCCAGTGATAATCCCGTTTGGATACGGGATCGGTCAGTGCCAGGCCAAGAACATATGAACCCGGCTCAAACACCTCGAGGTCGAGACGCATACTTAGTGAGATACTGCCCTCAATAGTTATGAGTGGCTGGTTCATCTCGAGATTGTTCGTACCGATGACAAGTTCCCCGTCAGGGCGGTGAAGTGAAAAACCAAAGACCACACCCTCGACCGGATTCTCGAGTGAAGAACTGATGGCAGCATCAACGATTATCGGCTCTCCCGGCCTGAAGGTCCTGGATGGAACTCCCGAGTGATCCCGCAGAACGACGGAATCGAACCGCACCTCCCTGCTGCCCCATTCCCTCGGCGTGGCAGAAGCGGCCTCATGCTTCTCGTGGGTGCCCTGCAGGTATTCGGACATGACGCTGTCCACGTCTCCATCCATCCTGACCTTCCCGCTGTCCAGCCATATAGCCCTGTTGCAGAGCCTCCTGACAGCCTCCATATCATGGGAGACGAAGACTATCGTTCTGTCGCTGCGTTTTCTAAAATCGAACATGCGGGAGTAGCATTTCTCCTGGAATCCTGCATCTCCGACAGCAAGGACCTCATCTATGAGCAGTATATCCGGATCAACCGCGGTCGCGAGACTGAATCCCAGCCTCATGAACATTCCGGCAGAATAGTATTTGACCGGTGTGTCCATGAATCCTGTCAGTTCCGCGAATTCCGCTATCCCCGGAGCCAGGTCAACCATGGCGGGTCTGTCGAGTCCCAGCAGCGCTCCGTTGAGCATGAGGTTTTCCTCACCCGTGAGATCGGGATGAAAACCAACACCGAGATCGAGAAGCGAGGCAATCCGCCCACCGACCTCTACCCTTCCAGCACTTGGCTGGTAGATACCGGCCAGGAGTTTGAGTGCGGATGATTTACCAGCACCGTTGGCGCCGATTATCCCGACAGACTCACCGGGTGCTATTGAGAGATTCACTCCATCGAGTGCAGTGAACAGCTCCCTTTTGGTCCTGCGATTGAGGAGATTCAGCATCGTCTCCCGAAGGGTGACTGTCCTGTCGTGATACAGGCGGTAGTTCAGTGTAACGTCCGCAAGCAGTATCTGTCCGTGCTCAGCCATGCTAAAGCTCTTTCACAACGGTCGGCTCTGCCCGTCTGAATACCATGACACCCGCGGCAAGGAAGATCATCGACCAGCATCCGAGCGAAAGCCAGCACCAGGCGGGAGGCCATGAACCCATGTAGAGCACCGAGTGTGATATCTCCATGAATCCTGCGACCGGGTTGAACCTTAGAATCTGAACGAGTCCGGGGGATTCAATGATCGTAACACCTATGGAATCGAGCGGATAGATGATGGGTGAAGCGTAGAACCATGCAAGAAGAAGAACTTCGATGAACTGACGCACATCCCTGAAAAAGACGTTCCCAACAGATACGAGCATGGCCGCGCCTGCAGTCAGGGCGCTGAAGAGGAGCAGTGCTGGAATAATAGTAATGAGTGATAGCCCGGGTAGGTGACCGAACAGGATCAGGACGCCCTCAAGAACAGCCATGGCAAAGATAAGGTGGACAAGGTTGGCCAGAACCTCGGCTATCGGAAGGCACATTCTTGGAAAATAGATGCTGCGGATGAGCCTGTGGTTGTCCAGAAGACTCGATGTACTCCCGGAAAGGGAAGCACTGAAGAAATTCCAGGATAGGAGACCTGTAAGGAGGAATAGCGCAAAATCCGGTATGGCCCCGCCGAAGCGGAGTATCTTCGTGAAGACGAAGTAGTAGACGACCATGCTGAAGAGCGGTTTTAGAAGGAACCATGCAAAACCAAGTACAGATCGCTTATACCGTACTTTGAGATCCTTGGAGACAAGGCTCTCCATAAGCAGTCTGAGCCTTCCGATACTCCTCCAGCTATCGGTCACCATGACTGCCCCTTCCCCAGAACCTCTTCTCCTCACCCCTGAGAAGTCTGCGTATGTTGGAGATATGACGCAGAAACACAAGGATAGCCACCATTGTGACTACAATCTGAACCGGGAGCTCACCCCTGTTGAGTAGAAATACTGCGGGTATTATCGACACCGCTCCAGATATCGATGCAAGGGACATATATCTGCCAAGAAGGAAGACTATCAGGAAGACACCAAAAGCTGCTCCGACAGTAGCCGGTGCAAGAACAAGGAGGGAACCGAGCATTGTCGCAACACCCTTGCCCCCCTTGAATCCGAGCCATGGACTGAACACATGTCCGAGAACTGACGCTACCGCAGCAAGCGAGGCGATCAGTACAATATCGGGGACTGTTCCAAGGGCTTCTATCCTGACCAGGTAAACGGGCAATGCCCCCTTGCCTGCGTCCATGATCATTCCGGCGACACCAGCCGGCCTGCCGCAGGTTCTGGCAAGGTTCGTCGCCCCGGAGTTTCCTGAGCCGGACCTGCGTATATCAGTACCCATGAGTCGTCCGATGATCCATGACCACGGGATGGATCCCGAAAGGAACGCAAGCGCGATGTAACCAGCCCCGGGCCAGAGGTTCACTTCTAGTGCTCCCTCTTTCTGTACATGATCCTTAGAGGTACACCGATAAGATCGATCCGGGTCCGGATGGAGGTCTCCATATACCGGCGGTAGTTCTCCGGCAGATCGGCTGGATGATTGACGAAGATGACTATCCTGGGCGGACCAGTAGCTACCTGGGTTGCATAGAGCAGCCTCACCTGCTTGCCTCTGGGAGAAGGCGGATTCACCTTTTCGACGGCAGCTCTGATGACCTTGTTTAATTCGGGGGTAGAGACACGATTGTTGCGAACCACGTTCAGCTCTACCGCCCTGGGAATGATCCTGCCTACACCTTCACCGGTAAGCGCCGAGAAAAACATTATGGGGATCCATCTGGCAGGCGCGAATCGCTGTATTATGCTCTTGATCCAGAGTTCCCTGTCAACTGGAGATGTGTCTATCTTGTTAACACCGATGATGACGCCTTTGCCCATCTCCCAGGCTTTCGAGACTATTCTTATGTCCTGCTGGACCGGGTACTCCTCGGAGTCCATCATAACCAGCACAACATCACCCCGCGATATGGCCTTCCATGCTCTGACAGTGCTGTAGAACTCGACATCGTCCATCTTTTTGGATTTCCGTCTCAGCCCTGCGGTATCAACGAGCCTTATGCGATTGTCCTTCCACTCGACAAGTGTATCAATGGAATCTCGTGTTGTGCCGGCAACATCCGTCACAATGTTGCGCTCCTCCATACAGAGTCTGTTCACAAGAGAGCTCTTGCCTACATTGGGTCGTCCGACGACGGAAAGACCAAGGCTCCCGTCCTCGGAGTGCTCCTCTCTTGGAAGAACGGCGACCAGTGCATCAAGGAGGTCTCCAGTACCATGGCCGTGCAGCGCACTGACCGGCCAGGGTTCTCCGAGACCAAGTCCATAGAACTCAGCTGCCAGGTTCATCCGCTGCAGATTGTCAGACTTGTTCACGGCGAGGAAAGTCGGAATCCCGGACTTCCTGACTATCTCGGCTGCATCGATGTCGAATGGATGCATCCCATCCATGGCATCAACAACGAGTATGACAGCATCCGCCTCCTCGAGAGCAAGTCTCACCTGTCTGTCGATTCCGTCCTGGAAAGCATCTTCACTATCCGGAGCAAGTCCTCCAGTATCCATTATGAAGAAATCATGCCCGGTCCATTCAGCTATGGCGATATTCCGGTCTCTCGTTACACCTGGCGTATCATCGACTATCGCTATCCTGCCGCCAGCGATTCGATTGAAGAGTGTAGACTTGCCTACGTTGACCCTGCCTACTATTGCTACAGTTGGAATGGTGGACACGATTCGAGTCCTTCCTTTAGATTCGATATAGTTAAGTGCAATTATACGTTCCGCGTCTATCCTGAGGGAGTCCACGCGGTCCTGCAGGGAGGTTTGATGACTCCGCTGTTCCTGGCAGCTCTGCTAACGGGAATACCTGTAAATGATCCTTCTTCCCTGATACCGGAGTTCATCACGGCAATCTCTGCGGGAGATGCTGAAATGGCAGCTGCGATGATCTCCCCGGAAGCCATCGTCATTATCGACTCTCTTCTCCTCGCCGATCCTGCCAGGATCATGGATGCAGTTGCCGTATTCGGCTTACCGGAACTCGAAGCTGATTCTATTGATAGTGCAATGAGCCTTCTGCTTGAGCTCTTCAGGGCGCCTGTTCTACCCATTATGATCGGTCTCACTGGAGTTGCGGCAGGTGAGACGTTCGAATCCGCCGGCAGGACCTTTGTCCCTGTTACATGGGCTGTATTCAGTGAAATGAACACCGTCTTCATCGAGATATCATCCCTGAGTGAAAACCCAGGTGACTGGAGGATAATGGACTTCTACACTACCGATCCCAGGCCGCATTCGCGCTCGACAAGGGCATCTTGCTCGCCACGCTGAGATCCGGTCGAAGCAGGACAGGCCGCATTATCCGCCTGCTCGGTCTTGCGCTGCTCTCCGTTCTGTTCATGCAGCTGCTCTCCGGACTGGAGTTCATGAGGGAGGTCGAGTTGCGCTCACTCGACCTAATGTTCAGGATATCCCCCTCTCCTGAGGAAGCGGATACACGGGTGATCCTCGTGCTACTCGATGGAGGATCGATGGATCAGCTGCCATGGCCAGTCCCGAGGCAGTTCTATGCTGCAGCACTTGACTTGCTGCAGGATTGGGGGATAAAAGCTGCCGGTTTCGATATCCTTTTTGACACTCCCTCCACCTATTCAGTCCAGGATGACAGTCTTCTCGGTACAGCCGCGTCAGCAGGCAGAACCGTCTTTGTAATGAGCCTTCTGCAAAGAGATGGTCTGATAATACCGCAGACCGGCATGCTCCAGGTTGAAGCGACCGGATCGGATCTGGATTCGGCCTGGACCTGCATCCCTCCCTACACTGATATCGCTTACGGTGCTTCGGCTCTCAGCAGCACTAATGAGCGGCAGGATTCCGATGGGGTCTACAGGAGCGTAAGACTTCTGACTGCTGTTCCAGGTGGGTTCTCCCCCTCCCTTCCCCTGTCTCTTGCCTGGCTTGCATTGGACTCCCCGGCTCTTCATCTCGATGAAACTACCCTCCGTATCGGGGATATCAGGATTCCTCTCCAGCCCGGAGGGAGAATGCAGCTAAGGTTCCATGGTCCAACAGGTACGTATACTTCTATCCCGCTGGCAGATATTGCTGCAGCGCTCAATGCGAGAGCAATGGGACAGCCCTGTCCGGTTGACTCCACCATCTTCAGGAATTCCGTTGTCCTCTTCGGTTATGCCGCTCCAGCTCTCTATGACCTCAAGCC
>JAOZQW010000412.1 GCA_029932015.1 Candidatus Fermentibacteraceae bacterium | reverse complement strand
GTTCCGGTCACAGTGAGCGCCAGTATCGCGAGTATCGTGCTGACCATCATTTCAATTACCTCCATCTTACAGTGGTAGCAGTATTGCCTTCACCGCTGTTACACGGAGTACAGGGAAGCTATTCCATGGGTTAAGATATGGATATGGATCAGATAGGGGAGTGTTCAGCCCGCTTCTTCGAGGATCTGTTCCGCAATTTCCGAGAGTCTGATCTCCTCCATGCGCTCCATCGCCAGCTTTATCTCTTTCTCAGAAGGAGGAGGATCGAGGGCTCTTATGGCTTCCTGAGATCTTCCAGGAGGATCTATCGGAGAGCCCGAGCATGCAAGGATGAAACCGATGAGGTTCATTGCCCTCTCTCGGAGACCGTTCGATGCCAGGATATACGCAAGGCCGGAGAACAGGTTCAGTATGACAGGAATAGCCCTTTGTCCCTCGATCAGTCTCAGACCCGAGAGGAAATGCTCTCTCGCCCTGAGTAGATCCCCCCGCGCGGTGGCCATCCAGCCCCTTACATTGAGCGTCTGTATGGCAATAGGCCTGCGACCGAGACTCATAGCGATGTCATACGCCTCTTCAAGAGAGCGTTCGGCCTTTCTGAAATTGCCGCGCAGGTTCTCGTAGTGGGCCACATTGACAAGCGCGATGGCAGTGGCGCTCCTGATGCCCAGTTCGCGGTTGAGCCTGAGACTTCTGGCATAGCAGTTGCCGGCTTCCTCGATGCGGTTAAGCTGTCTGTAGACGTTGCCAAGGTCACAATACGTTTCTGCTATCAGTCTCTGATCTCCGATCTCCTCAACGATCGCCAGACTCTGACTCGAGAGATCGAGAGCTCTTTCCAGCTTGTTCTGTCTATAGGCGACTATTCCGAGATTACCGAGGGCAACGGACCTGCCGACCTCGTCCCCCATCCGCTCGAAGACCGATAGACTCTCGGTGTAGAAGCTCTCCGCTTTCTCAAAGGAGCCTTTCCTCCTGGCAACATTTCCCCGCGCTCCCCAGGCCAGACCTATTCGATGCAGGTCCATGGCGTCCGTCGCCTTCCTGAGGCTCTTACGTGCCAGTTCCTCTGCGGAAGGGAAGTCCCCTTTGAAGAGGCTGAGAGAACTCAGGTAATAGAGTGCTGAGGACTCATGAGCGGGATCTTTTATCTCGCTGAAAATGACCAGGCTGTCGGAGATCAGTTCTGTTGCTTCCGGATAGCGTCCAAGGCAAACTTCCAGCCATCCCAGCTTCAGGCTGAGCCTGCCGATGGTAGTCGCTGTGCGGATGTCCTGTCTTCTGCCTGAGCCAAGCTGTTCAAGTGCATCAGAGAAGAGTCTGGATCCCTCTCGGTACCATCCGCGGGTCGTATAAAGGGTGTAGAATGTCTGGAGACAGTCGGCGATGATGTGGGCTCTTGAGGTCTTGACCGCCCATTTCCATGCTGATCGGATGTTCTCGAGATCGGGACCGAGCCGGTCAATGTGTTTCTTCTTGTCCCCGCTCTTGAGACCTGACTCCATCGAGAGCATAAGATCAGCATAGTACGAAGAGTGGTTCGCATGAACAAGGCTGTTTCTGCTCTGTTCCTGCTTGAGCCTGAGTGTCCCGTATTGCCTGGCTGCTTCATGCAGACTGAAGCGTCCCCCGGTCTCCCTTCGGATCAGTGACCTGGCAGCAAGCATGTCAAGCGTCTCTGAGTCTGCACGGCAGATGTTCTCTGCTGCGTCAGCGGTGAAGCCTCCTCGGAATACCGATAGCTCCTCGAGCGTCTTCTGTCCAACATCCGGGAGAAGACTCCATGAGTACTCCATAACTCTTGTCAGGCTCCTATGTCTCTCCAGTACACCTGTCGAGTCGGTTCCCAATGATATCAGATGAGCCTCCAGCTCGAGACATATCTGAGCCAGGGATAAGTCCTCCAGCCATGAGGCAGCCAGCTCTATCGCGAGAGGATTACCTTCGAGTCTTCTGCATATATCTACGGCTAGTGGCTCCATATCCCATGTAAGCTCGAATCCGGGCCGGACCCGTCTTGCACATGCG
>JAOZQW010000103.1:4927-7510 GCA_029932015.1 Candidatus Fermentibacteraceae bacterium | reverse complement strand
GCCGGGCCTCATTTCTTCGATTATTGAAGATCTCAGGCCCGGCCTCTGTTTTTGCCTTGATTCCTGCTATGATCCGGCTGTCCTAGCGGCATCTCCTGTAGTATTGTCTCGTGCACAATGCAAATACACTGATTTAGCGAAGAGGAGGCCGTCATAGCCGATCAGAATAAAACACTGCTGTTCCTGCTCACCTTCATCATGCTTTCCTTCGTCGTCACTGGAGTGGCTGTTGACGGTGCGAGCAAGGCGTTCAGCGGCTTTCTTGATCTGCAGTTCCAGCCTGCCAGGCTCATCAGCGACTTCATGGCCACCAATGGCGTCGGTGCTTCTCTGATAAATGCTGCAGCAGTAGGTGCTGCCGGGCTGATACTCATCGTGCTCTCCAGAGTACAGCTCTCCGGAGCGACGTTTGCAGCCATTTTTACGATGATGGGTTTCGCCCTCTTCGGGAAAACACCGATGAACATCATCCCGATATTCCTAGGAGTTTACCTCTCCGGTAAATTAGTCGGCAAGAGCCTTTCCGAGTACATAATCATTGCTCTTTTCGGCACTGCTCTCGGCCCCCTGATTACTCTGGTTGTAGTTGAATTGGGTCTTTCAGGATTACCAGCCATTGCGGTGGGAACAGCTGCAGGGATAGCAACTGGATTCCTCCTGCCAGCGATTGCGGTCTCCATGCTTCATCTCCATCAGGGATACAACCTCTATAACATGGGTCTGTCCTGCGGTTTCTTCGCACTCTTTGCCGCGGCTCTCATAAGAGCCGGGGGGCATACTTTCGATGGACTGCTGCAATGGTATGCAGAGAATTCCCTGTTACTTACGCTGCTCATCCCGGCTCTATCACTCGTTCTGATCCTCACAGGACTGCTATCTGGAGGTATGAAGAGCATTAAAGGTTTTCTGGCGATACAGAAGCATCCAGGCCGTCTTCCCTCGGATTTCATGGATATGGAATCCATGGAAGGGGCACTTCTCAATGCCGGCCTTATCGGCCTCGCTGGATCCCTTTACATCATCCTGATAAATGGTGACTTCAATGGACCGACGATCGGCGGACTTCTGACTATCATGGGCTTCGGAGCTTTTGGGACACATCTCAGGAATTCGTGGCCTGTTGTCCTTGGAGTGATCCTGGCAACACTGATCTTCGGAAAATCGCTCACTGCACCAGGCGCAATCCTTGCAGCGATTTTCTGTACTACACTTGCACCGGTTGCTGGAGCATTCGGAATACTCACTGGCCTGACAGCAGGCTTCCTGCATCTTGCTCTTGTGCACCAGACGGGAGCATGGCAGGGCGGTATGAACCTATATAACAACGGTTTCGCCGGAGGTCTAACGGCGGCTTTCATCGTGTCAGTTATTGCATGGTATCGCTCAAGGAATTCAGAATTCAGTAAATAATGGACTATTGGAAGTAGAGAACAATGAAAAGAAAAGAACTGATCCTCCATCTGATAGGTGAAATATCCAATTACCTTCTCGATAACGATCCGAGACGACTCGTCATCTCACTTCATCAGGAGAAGGACGGACTGCATCTCTCAGTGCTGGATGACAACCCGCATACCGATGAGGAAGTAGCAAAGATCGACCGCGCATTGAACAGCCAGAAAAGACCGGAACTGGCTGGCTATTACGGTGCCATGACAGGTCATGATATGCTCGGAGCATCGAGACTCAATCTCCTCGGATGGCAGGTGAAGCACTGCGACGTCACCAGAACACGGAACGGGATCAAAATCGACATTTGGCTGGGTGGTGACCGCTTTGAGAGCGACCAGTTCACAATCCCGAAGAAGGATACGGATAAAAACTGAGGTTAAAATCTCAGGCCGGGCCTCATTTCGTGCATTTAGCACGTATCCAGGCCCGGCCTCATTTCGTGCATAAGGAGTTGAAATGGCGGCTTTCATGATTATGCTTGCGATATCAGCGGTCCCCGATGGAGTTATCCACCATGGTACGGACGTGATCACTGCTGAAACAATGATCGATGCTCTCCAGGAGGCGGATATAGTTTTCATCGGAGAGATGCATGATGACCCCCTGGCGCATGAGTGGGAGCTGTTCATATGGGAGTCTCTCGCCTCGCCCGAAAGGGCTCTTGCCCTGGAGATGTTCGAGACGGATGTGCAGCCGCTCCTCGATTCATACATAGCAGGTGATGTAACTGGAGAGACATTTCTAGATGGATCCAGACCATGGGATAACTATCCGGAAGACTATGCGCCACTTGTTGAGTTTGCGAAAAACAGCGGCTGCAGAGTCATTGCGGCCAATGTTCCACGATCCCTCGCCGCCATGGTCGCCCGTGGAGGTCTGGATGCGATCGCAGGGGAATCGGAACTGAGTGATATAGATATCGATTCTACGAGTGTTCTCTACAGGGACATGTTCCTGGCCACTATGGATGCAATCGGGGATCAGATGCATGGCATGCCTGTCTCTCCAATGAACCTGTATCGTGCACAGCTGCTCAAGGATGCAGTGATGGCCACGTCAGTACTGGATGAGAAGTGCGTCTTCGTCTGCGGAAGTTTCCACAGCGATTATCATTCCGGCATACCGGATCAG
>JAOZQW010000103.1:0-4917 GCA_029932015.1 Candidatus Fermentibacteraceae bacterium | reverse complement strand
ATGAGCCGGATCCTGATATGGCAGATTTCGTAATAATCAGAGAGGACTGATTGCGGCGAATCCCGCAGGCTCGGATATGCATATAACAGAGCCCCGACCGATGATCGGGGTTCTGTTTTTAATGCAACGATTATTCAGAACTCTCTGCTCAGCTGGTCTCCTCGGATTCATCATCTGGTGTCTCCCATGGCTCAGGGAGTGGCGGAAGGTCAGGCATACAGCAGCATGAATCTCCCTCAGAGCATCCAGTTGAGTCGGACTGAGAATCCTCAGAAATAACCTCAAGGGACTCAGCTGCAGTCACATCCTCACAGGGTCCGGGCTCGTCAGTCTCGCACTGACCTGAGGATATCCCCGCTGCAGCGAAGAGAATACAGCAGGTAAGGATCATTATCGGTCTTCGAGTCAGCTTCATAGGAGCTACTCCTGAACTTTCAGGCTGCCCCATGTCTCTGTCTCCAGTGCAGATGGCACGGTGTAAGTAACAACAAGCCTTGGGCGGTACGCTGGCGCTGAAACCCTTGAAGAGTAGTAAACGACATCGTGCGGAGCGGTGGTGTTCTGACTGCCGCAGTGGATACCGTAGTTGTCAGTTGCTCCAGCATACCAGTCGATCACGAAGTCGGTGATATCAACTGTATGCCAGGAACTCCCACCGGGCCAGCTGGAAAGTATAACTCCCCCGGCTTCAGTGTGGTCAGGCATGTTGTTATAGGTAACGGTCGTCTCACTCCAGTCCTCGATCACACGGAAGTAGACCATCTCACCGCCGCCGGCGCCACTGGTCTGACTGACATAGATGCGGAACTCGGCATCGGTGATAGTGGCGTCGTCAGGGATACTGCTGAGATCCCACTGAAGGAAGGACTTGTGGTAGCACACAGTAATACGTCCCTGCGCAAGGTACTGGTCTCCTGCATATGGATTCGTCTGACCGGGCAGGCAGTCACATACGAAAGCGTCCTTGAGCGGCTCGAGTATAACCTCATCCGCAAATGCACTCATTACCGGCATCAGCATCAGTAGAGTTACAAAGCAAAAGCCTGTTCTCCTCATAATGGAGTCCTTTCCACTGGAGTAAGCTAATCAATGTGAACCCAATAATAGACCGGTCGTCTACTTGGGTCAAGTTGGTTCTAATTCTCAGGCCGGGCCTCATTTCGTGCGTTTTGCACGTATCCAGGCCCGGCCTCAGTTTTTCGCAGAGATGTGAATAGGATGATCGAGCCGCCGAGCATAACGACCGTCATTATCAGTGACTCCTCAGGGCCGAATGCCCCCCATGGCGGAGCTTCAGAGCATGTGAACAGTGTTGGAAGAGTAATATGACCGCTTACGCTCCATCCGAAGACCATCCCTGTCACAAGATTCCAGAGCCAGTGCAGCAGGGTCGGGTAGATGAGTCCCCCGCTGGTGAACCTCAGTAGCCCGAAAAGGATGCCTGCCAGAAGAATATTCAGTACTCCGGCGATCGAAGCATGACTGTTCCAGAGATGAAACCAGGCGAATATCACAGATGAGAGAGCAAGACCCGTCATCCGGTTCCCTGAAAAACTCAGGACATCCATGAGAAAACCCCTGCAGAGTATCTCTTCGGCCGCGGCCAGGAGCAGAAGCGCTGCTGCCAGGACGAACCACTCCCCTGACAGGCCATTGAATGAGGGATGGAGCGTAATGGCAACCAATATGAACGGGATGAAAATCGTGGTCGAGGCTGCTGCAGCAGATCCGCTTCCACGGGTCCCGCAAAGACCTGTCGTCAGTGGAACAAGTCTCCAGAAAGGGATCATAACTGCGGCGGCAATGCTGCCGATCAGTCCGAAGCGAAGCAGATCCTCAGCAACAAACCCGAAAAGTCCATCCAGCCATCCCTGCACAGCAACCCAGAGCCAGTAACCTGCAAGTGCAGCGCCGATACGAAGGAAGGGTCTGCCCTTTGCTGGACAGGCCCTTTCAACATACGGCTTCCGCGGGTGCTCCAGGACTTATCCTAGGGAAGCGGGTTTACTATACCCATGAAGCTGTCAGCCTTGAGGCTTGCTCCCCCGACCAGCGCTCCGTTGATATCAGGCATCGCAAGAATGGAGAGCGCGTTGGAGGGTTTGACGCTCCCGCCGTACTGTATCCGGATCTCAGTCGAGAAGGTGTCACCGCGATTGTCCGAGACCCATGAGCGTATAAGGTGATGGATCCTCTCAGCTTCCTCAGGAGTTGCGGTGAGGCCTGTACCTATGGCCCAGACCGGTTCATATGCTATGACCAGATTCAGTGGACTGGCGCTATCCAGACCATCGATACCGGAGATAACCTGTGTTCTGACGACTTCCTCGGTCCTTCCGGCCTCTCTCTCTTCGATGAGTTCTCCAACGCAGAGGATGCCGTTAAGTCCCGAGCCGAGACCGGCCTCGAGCTTCCTCCTGACGATCTCATCTGTCTCCCCGACAACATGCCTGCGCTCACTGTGCCCGGCCAGAAACCATTCTGCCCCTGCGCTCCTGAGCATCGAAGGGCTGATCTCACCGGTGTAGGCACCGCTCTCCTCCCAGAACAGGTCCTGACCGCCGATAGATATACCAGTTCCGTCTGAATGCTTAGAAGCAATGGATATAAGCGTGAATGGTGGGAATACCACGATGTCAGCCTGCGCATCAGCTGAACCGAGTGCCTTCATCTCATCCATGAAGCGGACAGTACCCTCAGCAGTCCCGTTCATCTTCCAGTTGCCGCCTATTATCTGTTTCACTCCTCCACCTCCGTGGACAGGGCTCTGAGGGCCAGGAGCTTCTTGCCCTGCAGAACCTTGAGGGAAGCGCCACCACCGGTCGATACAAAGGTAACAGTATCTGCCATACCGGCTTCGGTCACCGCCCTGACGGAATCTCCTCCGCCGACGACTGTGACTGCACCATTTTCAGTAGCCCGTGCCATCGCCTTCGTCATCTCAAGCGTGCCGATGTTGAAAGGCGGTATCTCGAAGAGTCCCATCGGTCCATTCCATACAACGGTCCCGCTGGACTCTATGATCTTCGAGAACTCCCTGACGGTAGCGGGTCCAATGTCCAGACCCTTCATTTCGGGAGGGATCGATCCGGCGGAGACGGTCCTGGCCTCGACGGCCATATCAGGTGAAGGCGCGATGACCACATCAGCCGGAAGGAGCAGATCCACGCCCATCTCCTTTGCCTTCTCCATGATCTCTCCGGCAGTCCCAACAGTGTCCTTCTCGAGGATGCTCCCACCTATCTCCATACCGAGTGCCTTCATGAAGGTAAATGCCATTCCACCGCCGACAAGGATGTTGTCCAGTCGATCCAGCAAATTCTCGATAACCGGGACCTTGTCGGAGACTTTCGCCCCACCGAGAAGGAGAGTGAATGGTCTTGCCGGTTCCTTCAGCATCCCTCTGAACATCGAGAGCTCCTTCTGGACAAGGAGTCCGATATAGCCTCCACCGAGAACAGCTGGTATGCCTGTCAGGGAAGCATGAGCCCTGTGGTCAGTGCCAAAGGCATCGTTCACGTAGACATCGGCCAGTGAAGCAAGCTTTGCAGCGAAAGCTGGATCGTTCGCTTTCTCCTCAGCATGGAACCTTAGATTCTCTAGGAGGAGAACTTCTCCGGGTCTCATGGCGTCCACCAGCGTCTTAACCCTTGAGCCTATGCAGTCAGGGGCAAATGTAACCTTCCTGCCGAGGAGTTCCTGCAGTCTGGAGGCCACTGGAGCAAGACTCAAGGCAGAATCCTTCTTTCCGACCGGTCGCCCCAGATGGCTGGCGATAATAACCCTCGCCCCGTCATCAAGCAGATGCCGAATTGTAGGAAGAGAACCTTCAATTCTTGTATCATCAGCAACGTGGCCGTCTTCAATGGGGACATTTAAGTCTGCCCTGAGAAAAGCCCTTTTGCCGGTGAAGTCAGCATCCGCCAGAAGCGGATACGACATCAGACACCAGCCTCAGCCATGTAGGCTGCAAAGTCCACCATTCTGGATGCGTAACCGAATTCATTGTCATACCAGGATAGGATCTTCAGCATCCTCGGCCCCATTGTCTTTGTAACCAGTGAATCAAAAATGGAGCTGTAGGGATTCCCGATAATGTCGCTGGATACAAGGGGTTCATCGGAGTACTGAAGAACTCCGAGAAGTTCACCCTGAGCTGCTTCAGCCATGGCGCTGTTCACAGCTTCGACCGTAACATCGCTGCTCATCGTGCATACGAGGTCAACCAGCGAGCCATCCTTGACCGGTACTCTCACTGCCATCCCGTCGAGCTTGCCTTTCAGCTCAGGAATGACCAGCGCCACTGCAGCAGCGGCTCCGGTAGTTGTGGGAATGATGTTCTCACAGGCTGCTCTGGCCCTCCTGAGGTCGGAGTGTGGAAGGTCGAGTATCCTCTGGTCGTTCGTATAAGCATGAATGGTCGTCATTATGCCTGACTCGATCCCAAAGGAATCATTCAGGACCATTGCGACAGGCGCAAGGCAGTTCGTCGTACAGCTGGCGGTTGAAATGATGTTATGTACTGCGGGATCGTAGAGTTTGTGATTGACGCCGAAAACAACCGTAAGATCCGCTCCTGGCTTGCCCTTGGCAGGCGCTGAGAGAAGAACCTTCTTTGCGCCGGCCTGAAGGTGAAGTGAAGCTTTCTCATGGGTTCTGAAGAATCCGGTTGCCTCGATGACTATGTCTATACCCATCTCTCTCCAGGGTAGCTTGGCCGGATCTGGCTGAGAGAGTACGCGAAAACCATCGTTCCCCGCACGGATGATGTCACCGTCAACGCTGACCTCACCGGGGAAACGGCCATGGACCGAGTCGTACTTGAGCAGGTGTGCGAGCACTTTTGTGTCCGTAAGATCGTTCACTGCAACTATATCAATGTCATCCGAGGCCCGAGACTGCCTGTAAACGAGTCTG
>JAOZQW010000102.1 GCA_029932015.1 Candidatus Fermentibacteraceae bacterium | reverse complement strand
TCTCGCACAGACTGACCTGCTTGATCCACCAACCATGCTCTGGGCTGAAACACACGGGAGCTATTTCAACGATGTTCATCAGACATCAGACCTGAACTTCATCATAGCCGGACGCGAGGGAGAAGGACCAGACAAATCCGTGTTCATGTTCGATCCGGATGGTAGTCTTATCTGGGAGTTTGGCATCTCAGGATATGACTACTACCAGCAGGGGATCTGGGTGGAGGAGCTTCCGGGCGGAGATTTCATTGCCACCGGTACATGCAGACCTTCATCAAGCTCTGACTATGCTCTGTTCCTGGCTAAGCTTGATGCGAACGGTGAGGAGGAATGGGTAAGGATCTACGACATCGCTGAATCCAACGAGTATGGCTACTGCGTGCTCCTCCTTCCGGATGGTGGCTTCCTGGTAACCGGGAGGGCTAACGGTTCTGGAGCGTATCTTGGGCAAGCCTGGATTCTGCGAACTGATGCCAATGGTGACACCCTCTGGACGGACATTTGGGGTGAACACACTGTGAATTGGGCCAGAAGAAGTCTTTTTATCAATGACAGTCTGAAGGTTCTAACGTACGGGCGTATTCACCCCGATTCAAGTAGAGGACCTCATATCCTGACTTATGATATGAATGGTATCCTCACCCGAGAAACACTCGTCCAGGAACTTGAAGATGAAAAAGCTCCTGATATGTGCTTCTCAACCCTTGATGACTGTTTCACTCTTATCACCAGTTACCACCCCCAGATCGCTCATGTCGACGATCTCGGCAACCTTCTCTGGTCTGGATATCTACCCGGGTACGGGTTCAACTACGGTGTTTCGATCAACGGCACCATGGACGGTGGGTACGTCTACGGAGGATACAATACACCCAATCCAGATCATCCTTGGGAGCAAGTATCAGGGATGATCGTGAAGTACTCATCCAGTGGCGGTGTGCAGTGGGGGGACTATGTCTATGAGGAGGAGTGTGCAGAGATCCACTCTGTCAGGCAACTCTCCCAGGGGGGATACATTGCAGCAGGGATGTCTTGGTCCTTCGAGTTGGGAGCCCGTGGCCTCCTGATACGCTACGCACCTGAAGTCGGCATTGAGGAGGGTAGCACTTTCCCTGCTTCGGTCATCCTGCATAATCTCTCGCCCAATCCCTTCACTTCGAACCTCATCGTGACCTACAGCCTTCCGGAGAGTATGCAGGTCTCGCTATTGGTGTACGATGTCTCAGGTCGGCTTGTTGGAGAACTAGAGAACTCCGTCATGGATGCGGGAGAGCACACAGCAATATGGGATGCTGGAGTGTTGCCTTCAGGCTGCTATGTGATCAGGCTGGTTACAGAGCAGGGAGTTGAGACAAGGAACTGCGTGCTGGTTGAGTGATAATTGTGCTCTGCTGTATCACACTCGGTGGTCAGTCTACCTGAAGCGTTGCTCGTAGATCGGCATCCGCCAGGGGAGGGGATCATGGAGGCTGGTCCTCGCTTCGGAAGCAGTCATCAGGTTGCGCCAGCCCAATACCCGCGGTACGCTGTACTGGCTCATATCGAGCCTGCCTATCCTGAACCAGCCTTCCGGTGAGTCCAGCAGTCTTCCGAAGGATGAAATACTCCCGTCAGCCAGGAAACCCACCGTCACCGCCTGCTGCCCCTGGAAGGAAAGCTCGGAGAGATATTCCTCGGCACCGACCCCTTCAGGGAACCGGCCGCCCGGGTAGCCTATGGCGGAGACCATTCCAGTTCTGAGGCCGAGTCTCCTGTGAAACCTATCGAGAGCTCCGACCACGGCAAGGTGCCAGCGATCCCATGAGATCCTGTCAAGGTGATCGTGTCTCCTGGTGTGATTCCCTACCGAGTAACCCATATCCAGCAGGAGGTTGAGCTTTTCTGCAACAAAAACCTCCTGGCCAAAGGGTACTTTATCCCAGGAGATGAAGAATGTAACTCCTCTTCCGAAGTCCGGATGCTCATCGCAGAAATCCTCCAGAAGTGCAAGTACACAATTTGGGTCCAGTCGTACGTCATCCCCGTCGATGATGTAACTGAAATTGTCCTCCCAGCCATCATCAAATGTCAGGATAAGTGGTCTTCTCCCGGCCGGCACCTGCATTAGACTGTTCTCCAGGTCTTCAGAAGTGATGAGATAGTATCCGGCAGCATCGAGCTGCTCCAGATCTGAAAGAAGCCTATTTGTGGAAACCCCGTAGTATCCGTTGACGGGATCACTGACATGATGATACATGAGAACCGGGATGCCTGTAGTTGTGCCGGAAGGAGTAGGCTCAATCTCCTTTCGCTCCAAGGGAGTAACTGTACTCACATCAGGTACCCACATAATAAGCAGAGCTGCGAGAAGAGCTGTCATTCGGATGGAATAACAGTGAAGCGGTCTAGATCCACTTCTGTGTAGGCATCTACGAAGATACCGACCTGTCCCATTGCAGGCATGGAGGTCCTGACGACCTGGATGAGCTGACCATTCACTCGGAGGTCGATGTAGTTAGCATGAACTTCGGCTGAGACGATTACGCCAGGAAGGCTGAAGGGGAGAAGCCTGCTGGATTCAAAGACATCCAGACCCATGACAGGAAGCCAGAGACCGTTGATGCACTGCTGTACCGTGTACTGTCCCCTTGAATTCACACCGAGAAGAAGAAAATCCTCTGTTGAGAGGGCTCCTACTGCTACCCCGACCACACTATGAGCAGCGGCATCGATGAGGTCGAACTGAGCCTCTACGATACCGTCATCAAGCAGGCCTGATGTGGAGAGCATCACCACGGGAGTAGCAAAGACCGAGTTGTCTATGTGCATGGCTCCGTTGTAGACTTCGTATTGACAGAGTGGTCCGAAAGGTGCAGCCAGAACATTGTCAAAAGTGCAGTTGAGCAGAGTATCCTCAAAATCGGGGATGATCGTCACATCAACCGGAACAGTGATCGCTTCTTCATCGCCTGTGACGGTCGGGGAGGTCGAAGTGGAGAAACCTGCAAAGAATCCTGTAGTGCGGGTCTCCCCGCAGCCGGACACAGCAAGTATCGCCAATAGGAGGATCGCAGCTCCTGCGGATGTGAGTTTTACTCCAGAATGGTCCATTATCAGTCTTCTTTCACTCTATTCATCAGGATCTCATCAATGAAATTTCGGTCAGTGAAAAGTACAGTCGGAAATCTCTTCTGTCCAGTGGCCTCCGTGATCATTCTCATGACTACGCTGATAGCACTCCCCGGATGCGGTTCAGGAGCACCAGAGCCGGGCAGCTCCATTAACACTGAGCCGGATAGCCCTGAGACAGTGACCGCTGCTCCGGTGATCGGCTTCATCCTTATTCCCGCTCCACCGGATACGGTCCGGCTCAGGTGGTTTGGAGAGGGACCTGCGGTGATCGATGAGCTAATGGTCCTGCCGGGGGACAGCGTCTCTCAGGGAGACACCCTCATGACACTTACCGAGAGCCTGCGCCTTGTAGAGCTGGAGCGCCTGGCAATGGAAGTGCAGATCGCACTTGCCGCGCTCCGGGCCATACCGGGGGATTCGCTCCTGCAGATCAGATACGACAGCCTGACAGCCATTTCAGACTCACTTGTAACTCTATCGGTTGTACCGATGCTCTCTCCAGTCACTGGAGAGGTACATCTCATACCCGGGCAGACCGGCGATACGGTGCTTCCGGGGACGATCCTTGTAACTCTCACTTCCGGACCAGGAACTCTTTTCCTTGCTTCCCCTCCTCCAGGCGTAATGATGGACCGCTGGCCCGAAAGTGCCGGGGGGATGACCCTCATTGAGACCGGACCTGAAGGCGCTGTATATTCAGGCGATGGTGGAACGGTCGATGCCGATTTCTCAATGGTTCGATCCGTAAACAGGAATGCACTTTTTGAGGATGATCTCAGAATGCTGATGATATCTCTGGAGGGTGATACTCTTGAGGTCATCCGCGCCGGGACCTCTGGAGCAGATGTAATAGTGATATTGCCATTGATCACTGACGGAACGGAGTTCATTACATGGGGGAACTGAACGTACCTGAAAGACCCCTGACTGGATTCACTTCATCCTATTCCTGGGAACCTCTGGATGAAGCTGTGCTCGATGCATTCGACGTCTGGGAGCAGGAGGGGCGACTGGGATTCCTCGAGCTTCCCGGTGACAGGGACCTTCTCGCAGAGGTTCTGCTGGAGGCTTCCAGGGCCAGGGATAAAGCGGGAACGATGATAGCAGCAGGTATCGGAGGCTCCTCACTGGGGCTCAGGGCTCTGATGTCCGCCCTCGGCAATGGATCTGACAGGAGAGTTGTAGTCGCCGATTCACCTGATAGCTCGATACTCTCCGATATCACCGATTCATGCGATCCAGCTTCGACACTACTTACCGTGATAACGAAATCCGGCGGGACTGCAGAGACCCTTGCCATCTTCATGCGGCTCTACGACTGGCTCTTCGCAGCACTCGGAGGGGAAGTCAATTCGCGAATAACAGCAGTCACCGACCCTGTAAAAGGCGATCTTCGCAGACTTGCATCAGAGAGAGGCTGGCGGAGTCTCCCGGTGCCGCCTGCAGTTGGAGGCAGGTTCAGTGTTCTCAGCCCGGTCGGTCTTTATGCCGCTGCCTTTGCCGGCATTGATGTCGAAGCTCTCCTTCGCGGTGCGGAAAGGGTTCTGAAGGACTTTCGCAGCAGGAGAGAGGTGAGTCTTGCAGCTTCCATAGCAGGAGCATATCTCGCAAATTTCAGAACAGCTCCGGTTCATGTTTTTTTTCCTTATACAGACCGGCTGTATGATTCGGCGCTCTGGTTCTCGCAGCTCTGGGCGGAGAGCCTTGGCAAGAGGATGGGACTGGATGGATCGGATACCTTCACCGGACAGACACCGATAGCCTGCAGAGGACCCGCGGACCAGCACTCACTTGTGCAGCTGTTCATGGAAGGTCCGAAGGACAAGACGATCACTATCGTCACTGCCTCCTCTGATGGAATGGACAGCGAACCGCTTTCTGGAGGATTCGATGAATACCCCTCCTTCTCATATCTGCAGGGTAGAACACCTGATGAACTCCGTGCGGCTGAGGCTGAGGCCACTGCTGAAG
This sequence comes from Candidatus Fermentibacteraceae bacterium, assembly GCA_029932015.1. Classification (GTDB taxonomy): domain Bacteria; phylum Fermentibacterota; class Fermentibacteria; order Fermentibacterales; family JCC-6; genus JAOZQW01. The sequence continues at coordinate 2,447 of JAOZQW010000102.1, read as the reverse complement.
CTCTGGAGGAAAGAGGACTTCCGGTAAGCCGTATCATCCTGCCGGACCTTTCGCCTGAGTCTCTCGGTGAATTACTCTTCGCGCTGGAAACAGCCACTGTTCTGGTCGGGCTCGCCCTGGGCATAGATCCACTGGATCAGCCCGGAGTTGAGCGCGGCAAAGTTCTGACTTACAGAGCGATGGGAAGACCGGGTTACTGATTTGACATCAATGATACTTCTCCTGTGCGCCATTTCCGGTTTTTCGATGTCTCCAAACCTCTATGATCTTCTGGAGACCTCCTCCATCTACTCCTGGACGATCGAATCTCTGCTTGAATGGCCTACAAGGATCACCAGGGACGGTATCCCGCTTATCCTCCTTGGTGAGGAACCGATCCCCGGCTGGGGCTCTTTTGACTCAATTCGGCTGAGAAGTCCTCTCGAAGCCGGCGCATGGGCTGGTGGAGAGTGGCAGCTTGAGTTCACCACCCCCGATGTCCCGGACAGCTCTTACGATTCGGGGATCGGCCTGCTTCAGAACACATCTTCGATGAACAGGTATTCAGCATTTGTGCGAAGGCCTGTTCCATGGGACCTCGATCTGCGCTTCTCTATGGACAGAGAGGACACGCTCAAGAACCAGAGTGTCTCGCTTACCCGCGATGCTTTTGAGGCAGGTGGGAGAGCATGGCAGAATACCGGAAGAGCGCATTCCTTCTGGTTCTCCTGGTCAGGAGAGGAATACCTTGGACGTCTCTCTTTCTCACGGCTGCATCAGGGTGGAAGACAGTGGGAGCTTCTCGGCAGTCTGGAGACCGCTGCAGGTCCTGTTGATGTAATGGCAGGGGCAGCTGGGACCCTCGCAGAGGATTCGATGGTTTACGGTGAGGGACACCTTCGGCTTGAAAGCTCTTTCTCAGGGGTCAGGATAATCGGGAGAGCTGATGTGCAGGATACGAGGGGAGATGTAGAAGTCGGGGGCACTCTCGGACTTGTTACATCTTACGGACCCTTCGCCATTCAGGCCGGAGCCATTGCGCTTCCAGGCAAGGATCCGGAGTTCATGTGTCTGACGGGTTACGGTCCCCTGCAGGGGGTCATCTCCACCGGACCGGATGGTCTTTCCGGAGGACTCCAGACACTGCTCCATACCAGATGGGGACTGGGCAGAGCAGGGGCGGCACTCAGAGGAGATACACTTAGATTCAGCGGGATGCTGCTTCCTTCACTTCCCTGGGGAGCCAACGGCAGGTTCCATGCAGGTATGGCATGGGAGCTGACACACGAGATGACGGGGGAGAGGACATACGGAACCGCCGACATCCGCTCCTTGTTTACACTGGGGAGGTTTGCTTTCATCTTTGCGGTGGAGGATGTGCTTGATGATTATAGAAGCTACACCTTCGGCATTACATGGAAATTCGGAGATCATCCGCCTCGCAGACCAGCTGAGGAAGGGCAGGAGGAGTAGTCGGGGATGACAGTACTGAAGGAATCGGACTCCGGAATAACCAGTATAGCAGTACTGGCTTCAGGACGGGGTTCCAACTTCGATGCTCTCTGTAGAGCCGATACCGGACAGGGGAGGATCGCTCTTCTCCTGACGGATGTACCGGATGCTCCTGTCCTTGATATCGCCGCAGAGTACGGTGTTGAAGCTCTCTATCTCAGCCCCGGGAAATACAGGACAAGGTTCTCCATCGATGCCGAGCAGGTATGGGTCGATACCCTCAATGAAAGGGGAATCGGTCTCGTCTGCCTTGCGGGGCTCATGAGGATACTCAAGGGACCTCTCCTTGAATCATTCGAGGGTAGAATACTGAACATTCATCCCTCACTCCTTCCTTCCTTCCCCGGACTCCGATCACAGGCCCAGGCTCTTGATTACGGGGTCAGGATATCGGGCTGCACCGTTCACTATGTTGACAGAGGGACTGATACAGGACCGGTATTGATCCAGAATGCTATCGATGTGCTTGACACTGATGATGCAGACAGCCTTTCCGCCAGAATACTCGAGCAGGAGCATCTGACCTATCCGGAAGCCGTCAGACTTCACTGCGGGGGAAGGCTGCGAATAAACGGAAGACACGTCGAGATCCTGTCGCAAAATGAAAGTACGACAATTACAGGTGATATCAGGGGAGGGTGCAGATGCACTGGCTCATAGCATGGCTGATGATCTTCTCGACAGCGGATGATCCCACTCCTTCATCACCCTTTCACTGCATCTCAGTGGATGGCATGCGCCTGCCAGAAGACCGCCTTGCACTCGTAGTAATGCCGGGGGACTCCATCACTCTCTCATCTCAGACGGATGGTCCTCTCTGGTGGAACGCCGGCAGTGGTACACCATCCAGCGCACATTCCGAAACGTTTGGCTGGCGCGCACCAAGAGCCCACGGGATATTCTTCATCGAGGTCGGCAATGACAGCATTGTCGAGAAATACACCATTATCGTGCCG
>JAOZQW010000411.1 GCA_029932015.1 Candidatus Fermentibacteraceae bacterium | reverse complement strand
TTCACCAAGGATCTGGACATCTCAATGACCGGAGGGAATCCATGCGATACGGGATATTGGCGTTAGTCGTGCTTGCAGTCATGGCTCTGGGCCAGGAGCTGAACAGTACCGATATGGAAGCTGTCGGCTCTGAGACCGAGCAGGAGATCACTGCCCCCTCCAGCATCGAGGTCAACGAAGTTTTTAGGGCGGAGACTGTAGAGGAACTTGAAGCTTCCCTGACAGATGGTTACCCTATGCCCTGGCTTGCTGAGATCCTCAACGATGAGAGCATTCCGGAGGAGGACCGGTACTGGCTGGATTGCAGGGTGAGGGCAGCGATTGCAAGAGACCTGCACATGTTCTACGACAGAGATGGAAATCCGGTTCACATCGATGCGGATTACATGCATCCGGGTGAGGACTACTGGCGAGAGCATCTTATTGTGAATCCACCAGGCGTCGAGTTCATGTACGATTCACCGAATCAATCCTCGGATCTTCCATATATGGAGACCACATCCCAACCGGGGTACATACTGAATCTGTACGGTGAGAAAGTCGGCGATATCGCCATCACTCGTGATAGGGTGTGGCTCGCCCGGGATGCAAGTGTGGGGATCACTCGCACAGGTCATTCTTCTGGTGGAAGTACGCTTGATCATGCCTGCTTCCTGTATCCCGACGGGTGTCGACCTGACAGATCCCACACCATCTTTGGAGGATGATGCTGCAGAGGATGTATTCTGTGTCCGTACAGGTTTTGTGACGTTTGTTGATTGGTCGATAAATGCAACGCCTGATACAATCAGGCAGTCCTGTTGAAGTGCGGATCTTCGATCTTGCAGGCAGGCTTATGTGGGCTGATATGGCAGAGCCTTCATCTGAGGTCTTCTGGAATGGCCGCAGCGGGTCAGGTATCAGAGTACCTGATGGCCTGTATCTGGTGCAGTATATGCCCGGCATGAGCATAAGCACCGGCAGGCTCATAGTTTCCGGGGAATGACAGGTCTGACAAGTCGCTAGTGTTCTATGATAGAGAATGCCCCGTCCCTGAAAGGGGGCGGGGTTTCTCTCCGTTCGAGTGTCGAACGGATGGGACGCAAAGATGCTCCCACTGCCTACTGACTCCAGTCCGGGATTGGTCAGAACTGTGAGATGCAGCATCTGCACCCTGGATTAGTCTTTTTAATTGAAATGATTGTCAGGTCTGAATTGATCTCAGGGTAGTGTGATCACGCCATGATACTACCGATGTGCCGGTTCTCTCATATGAGCGATCTCCCCGTAAACAAGGAAAGAGTCATGCTGGGAAGCGAGGTTCTTCCACCAGGTGAGGCTCTTGAAAGAATCGGCAGTGACTGTCTGTCCCGATTTCATTTCAACTGGAACGAGGTTGTCTCCCCTGTCAACAACTACATCAACTTCATGACCGGCTCGGTCTCTCCAGAAGTGAAGGTTGCTTCTTCTGCCTGCATTGTATCTGACCTTCAGCATTTCAGAAATCATCAGGTTCTCGAAGAGAGGACCTCTCATGGCTGAAAGATTCATTGCTCTTTCCGTTTCTATGGAGAGAAGCCATGAGGCTAGACCGGTGTCATGGAAATACAGTTTCGGGGATCTGATCAGCCGCTTCCGGAAATTCCTGTGATGCGGACGGAGGAGGAACACAATGTAGCAGACCTCAAGAAGGGATATCCATTCTTTCGCCGTATTGTGGGTTATACCTGCGTCAGCTGCTATGCTCGAAAGATTCACCAGCTGGCCTATCCTTGCTGCGCATAGTGCCACAAACCGCTGGAATACAGTCAGATCTCTCACATTGATCAATCTACGTATGTCCCGTTCAACATAGGATCTGATATAGTTGCCTGCCCATATACCGGGGTCAAGTGCCCTATCATGCACAGGGGGGTACAATCCGGTGTATAGAATGCCATCAAGAGTGTACGAAGGAGTGGCTGAGGATATTTCAGACAGGCTAAATGGCAGCAGCTCAAGATGAGCTGCTCTACCAGCCAGGCTCTGGGTCACGCCGGAAAGAACTCCGAATCTTTGATTACCAGTAAGAATA
>JAOZQW010000410.1 GCA_029932015.1 Candidatus Fermentibacteraceae bacterium | reverse complement strand
GCGCCATGCTCCTTGATCAGGAGCTGGCTGTAGAGGCGCTGGATGCTCTTCATACTGAGGATTTTTTTGATCGCAAGCACAGACACATCTTCCAGGCCTGCAGGGATCTCGACTCCAGGAACAGCATTACCGACATAGTCACCATTGGTGAGGAACTCGAGCGCATGAAGCTCTTTGAGGAGTCCGGCGGCATCGAATACATCGCCTCTCTTACAGATGACATCCCCCTCTTCTCCAATGTGCAGGAGTACATCAATATTATCCGGAACAAGTCCATGCTCCGGGCGCTCCTGAAGGTAAGCAGGGAGAACATCACAGAGGTGCTCGAGGGTACCGGTGAACCGGGGATGATCCTGGATGACGCCGAGCGCAAGATAATGGCCATCAGCGAGTCGAGGTCCCGGGGGGAGTTTACTTCTGTCGCCAGTCTTGTCGGACCTGGCATCGACGAGTTCGAGAGTCTGATGAACAACGATGGATTCGTGACGGGGCTTTCCACGGGTTTCAAGGAGCTTGATAAGATGACCACCGGATTCCACCCCGGTGAGCTCATCATTCTTGCCGCCAGGCCGAGGGTCGGAAAGACCAGTATGGCGCTGAATATGGCGGCGCATGTTGCCGAGAACTCCGATAAGGCTGTGGCCTTCTTCAGTCTTGAGATGTCTGACATGATGCTTGTTCAGAGGATGCTCTGCGCAGGTGCTCATGTCGGCAGACAGGCCATCATAGAAGGTACTCTCCATCAGAGACACTGGCACGACCTCCAGGAAGCTGCCGACAGACTGCAGCGGATTAAGATCTTCATCGACGATACTGCTGGTATCAGCTCCATGGAGCTCAGGGCGAGAGCTAGAAGCCTGGCAAGAAGGGAGGATCTCGCGATGATCTTCGTGGATTACCTTCAGCTCATGCGCGGTGAAAGCGGCTCTGAGAACCGGCAGCAGGAGATCGCAAGGATATCCGGCGATCTCAAGGCAATAGCCAAGGAACTGAAAGTCCCTGTGCTGGCGCTTTCACAGCTCAGCAGAATGGCTACGAAGAGGGTCGGACCCCCTAAACTCAGCGACCTTCGAGAGAGCGGGGCTATCGAGCAGGACGCCGATCTCGTGATGTTCCTCCACCAGCCTGCCCTTCATGCGGATACAGAGGATCGCGATGAGAGTATCGACTTCAGCAGGCTCGAGACCATACTCCGCATCGGCAAACAGAGGAATGGACCTGTGGGAGATATCAACCTGATATTCCAGGCCGGAATAACCCGGTTCTTCCCTGAGGAACAGGAAGGATTCGGAAGTTAGTTTGGCTGCCAGAAAACGGACTGTCTGGATCTGCGGCGAGTGCGGGGGTACAGCTCCTGCATGGTCGGGCAAGTGTCCTCACTGCCAGGAGTGGAACACTCTGGTGGAAGAGCTCCTTCCCGGCACTGGTCCTGCATCCCGCAGGAAATCCCCTGAGACATCCCCCGTACCACTGACGGACATATCCGAGTGTACTGGAGAGCGGCTCTGCAGTGGGATGGAGGAGTTGGACCGTGTGCTTGGAGGCGGTGTACTGAGAGGCTCGGTGAACCTGATAGGCGGCGAGCCCGGGATCGGCAAGAGCACATTGATGCTGCAGCTGTCATCCAGCCTTGCCGCAACCGGGGAGAAGATCCTGTATGCCACTGGTGAGGAATCTCCTGAGCAGGTGGCAGGGAGAGCCCGGAGGACCGGTTCTCTGGATGCCGGTGTGGCAGTCCTCTCCGCGCCTGAACTGGACACCGTTGTATCCCAGCTTCAGAAGAGCGGAAGTACGATACTTGTCATCGACTCCATACAGACCCTCTTCTCTTCGGAACTCACCAGTGCTCCGGGGTCGGTCTCCCAGGTCAGACACTGCACCTCTGAGATCATCACAGAATGCAAACAGAGAGGTGTGACGGGTTTCATTGTTGGACATGTGACCAAATCCGGATCCCTAGCCGGACCGAAGGTGCTGGAGCATCTTGTCGATGCTGTCATCTATTTCGAAGGCGGCGGAGACAGATCATATCGGCTGCTCAGGGCTGCCAAGAACAGGTTCGA
>JAOZQW010000409.1 GCA_029932015.1 Candidatus Fermentibacteraceae bacterium | reverse complement strand
GTCATCTCTGGAGAAAGGCTTCTGCTGTTTCTTCCTCCAGTCCTTCATGTACTTCAATTCCCGGGGAGCCATTCCCTTGATGACCTTGTCGGTGTAGTCCGACATTCCTCTGTCCGGAAGCAGGAAGTGGTAGACCGTTTCGGGCTTTCTCTGCTGGGCGGGTTCGATCCTGTCCGGTACTTCATCCAGCCATGCGGGAGTGCTCTTGCCGAGTGTGCCAAGGAGTGTGCTGCGGTAAGTGCTCCTGCATGCTCCTATGAGTGAATTACCGTCCCTGAGCTGGAGGCCGAACCATGGAACCCTTGCGCCCTTGAAGATGGTGTTCAGCCAGAGGGATACTTCAGCAAGCTCTACTGCTACTGGATTCAGGTCAACTCCATAGACATTCCGGTCAGCCATGTACATTCGGGTCCTGTGAAGCTCCGTTGTGTACTCGTCATGGGGGATGGTCTGTCCGGTCTCCTGCTGCTTGCGCCTCAGGTACTCTTCGGCAAGCTGGCTGATGGCCTCGTTGAGGAATGCGGCGCTCCCCATGGCCGGCTCGCAGATGGTGAGCTTCAGAAGATCGTCTGCTGTCCTGTCCTTGAGGAGTTCCTTCAGGGCGTACTTCACAAGTGTATGGGTGAGGACTTCCGGGGTGTAGTATGAGGCGGACTTCTCTCTATCCCTTCCTGCAAGGCGGTAGATGAAAGTGCCTCTGGGGTATTTCATCAGGGCTCTGTCTTCGCTGTAGACCTTTTCCTTCTCGGTGTACTGGTGGAGATCCTCTTCCTTCACGAAGTAGGCGGTGTTCAGGACATTGTAGTCATCCTTCTCCCGCTTGACTTCGAAGAGGTCTGTTTCCGCGAAGAAGCCCCTGTAGGAGAGGAGTGCCTCGTAGACCGCTCCAAGCTGGTTGATTCCCAGCTGGGCGTAGGAGACCCGGCCCCTTCTCTGTTTTCTGCTTCTGCCCTTCGACTTCTTCTCCGCAGTCAGGGACATCAGCTCTATGACCCTCTGCAGGACATGATTCCGGAACTTCACTCCTGAGAGGATTTTCGTCTTGCTCGGGTCGAAGAGGTGGCTCCTGAGGGGAGTCATTGTGAAGACATGGTGGTCTATCCTTGTCTCCCCCTCCTGCAGAGTGAGCTGTGTTTCAAGCTGCGTGCCCTCATAGATGAGATCGAACAGGAGCTTGAGGGAGTTGTGGAGGTAGTATCCGTTCCGGGACTCATCGGTATTCAGGGTTACCAGCTCAAGGTCTCTCAGGCTCTCCAGGCTGTAGCCCTTCAGGTAGGCGTCGGATTTCATGGGAGCGTATTCCAGCTCGGGTCTGGCCTCTATATAGAACAGGAACAGGAGGCGGTACATGAAGCGCAGGCATTCCCTGGAGAGCTGGTCAGCATACTTCTGCCCCTGCTCGTAGACCTTCTCGTGCCTGGACTCCATGATGTAATGAAGAGCTTCATTGCCTATCAGCTCTATGGCTTCACGGAGGGCATACTTAAGGTCTTCACTCACTCCGTAGGCATGCTTGTGGGCATTCTCATCAAGGGTGTCCAGCAGGCAGATGCCTTCTTCCGGGATGATGCTTGTCCTGTGCAGTAGGGCGGCCATGGCCCTGAGGGTACTCTTCTCCTTGCGACCGAGTATTTCGGGGAGGTCGAAGCGGATGTAGCGCTTATCGTTCCACCTGCCCCTGTCCATCAGGATAATGGTGGTGGCACTTGTAAGAATGACCCATCTGGGCGGCTCCTGCCGGGAGAATACCATCCTCGAGATGAGTTCCTCCCAATTACGGTCAGTATTCATCTTCTCTGTGTCGGGAGGGTACTGCTTCCGGGAAGGGTAGAGATTCAGGGGGTCTGCTTCATCGGGGTCTTCGAGAACTTCGAGTACCCATAACTCGGGAGAGCCGTCAGCTTTGTTCACCTGGTACAGTACGGGTAGCAGTGAATCATCGTCCATTGGAACGCATGTAGGCTCGGACCTGTAACCAAGGGCTTCAAGAATGGATGCTGTCATCTCCCTCTGGAGTTCAAGGCGGCGGCGCGTGTTCTTCTCCCTGTGGAGGCGATTGAGGAA
>JAOZQW010000101.1 GCA_029932015.1 Candidatus Fermentibacteraceae bacterium | reverse complement strand
TGTTACCGCGATCGAGGTTGGGGAGACAATTGATCTAATCATCCCTGACATCAGTTACTTCCCGGAGGAACAGGTTCGTCATCAGTTCACATGCAGGGCCGTAACCGACAATGCCTACTGGTTCGTTCAGGACACTACTTACATCGACCTGCCTGATACCAGTGAAACCTATCAGATCATCTGGGAGAACCTCATCACATCCGCTGAGCTGGACAGCATTACCGCACAGTTTGAGGGAGCTGGGGTGGATGTGTACGGCACAATTACGAACCTCTTCGGTCACATGCCGGATACCCCAAATCAGGACGACCGTATCTGGATCGCGTTTTCCGATGTACCCGACTACTACCCGAATCCCCAGGGGCCTCCAAGTCGTCTCGGAAGCTGGGTCTACGTCTGGCCAGAGGATTTTGACGGCAACGGAATCACGGGAAACAACCACGATCTGATCTACGTGAACCTCGGTGTCTACAAGAACCAGCAGGGTGGGATATGGGAAGTGATCCGGGGCTCGGTGCATACGTGGTCCGTGCCGACAGGTCTCGGGCAGATTCTCAGAGTTGCCCACAATTACCTGGAAGAGAGATGGCTCGTTCGTGGAATCGGGATGTTCTCGCAGTTCCTCTGTTACGGACTCACATCAACCTTCAACGGCAATGTAGGAATCGAGGCTGCTTTCGATGATTTTGCAACTGCAGGCGGGATTGAACTGACCTCCTGGTGCTCAGGGCAGAAGGGATCTGATTTTGCGGAGAACCTCGGTGGTGAACTCCTGTGGTTTCTATATCTCGAACAGCGCATCGGACCGGATCTGATCCGGGGGATAGTGCAGTCCGAGTTATCCGGAATGCCTGCCATTGCATATGAGATCGATCCAACTATTCCAGATAGCGTCGCTGTATCGACAAACATCTATCCGCTGTACGAGGACTGGCTGATCACGAACCTGGTCGCTCACGTCGCCGGGGATTTCGCCGGAGGTATCTACAGGTATGACCGGCTCGATGAAGTCGGGTATGAATTCACCATTATGGACAGCCCCGCCTCCTTCCTCGGCGAGTTCTACTCTTACCCTATCCCGACCTGGATCGCACCGCTTGGCTACGGCATAAGCGCACAGGTCTTTGCTGCTCAATATGCAAGCTTCGATGGTGACTACTCTTCCGGGACAGACAGGACGGTCCATTTCAACGGCATGTACAACCAGAACGATGGATCAGGCTCGAATCTTGATGCCAGCTGGATTGCATACCGTATTGTTCTGTCAGATGACTCTATACTCAATTCGGTTGACTCCCTGGAGTTCAGTCCCCTCTTCAACGGCACATTTCAACTCGATGGCTCACGGACCTTCCTTCTCCTCACGAACAACAATCCAGGTGGCACCGCACAACTGAGATATGCTTTAAGCCAGGATACTTCTCCGAGAAGTCTTTACCTCACAACACTTCAGAATGGAATGAACCAACAGTACCTGCAGGTTTACACATCACTGCTGACTGACGAATCTCGTCTCCCGTACGGCTTTGACTGGGTCGGCCCGAAGCTGGAGATCTCTCATCTCGATGAGGAGGGCGCTCCGGACAGCACAGCCACCGAAGAGATGATTCCCCTTTCCAGTACGATCTGGACGGGAAGAGCGTACGCTTGGGAGGCGGGTTCCTACTCACTCGTCTGTTCCGGATTCGACAGTCTTGGGTTATCGCACAGGGACTCCCTCCTGTTCGCGGTCGGGTATGGCGGTACAGGTAAGCTTCAGCTTGATATCGGTACGGCAAGGTTGGATGTCCCTGAAGCTGGTCTTCCAGCGGGGAGCATGGCAAGTCTGTCCGAGATGGATTCGCAGTGGGGGGGCGTTTCGAGTGAAGCGACTTCGGTCACACACATACCTCTGGTAACCGGCCTGGATGCAGGCCCCGTCTCAGTTTCGCCTGTGGAGGGAATCCTATCCTTTGCATCGGAAGATCCGGCCCTGACGATCCTTCATTTCGATGAGGGGCAGTGGGTGGCAATGGAAAGCTACATACTTGCTGGCAGGACCTGCACCATCATCAGGAATGGAGGGATCTACGCACTGGGTGAAGGATCCGGTACAACCTCTCCAGAAATCCCTGGGGAGTTCGTTCAGTACGGTGGTTCTCCCAATCCATTCATCTCGAATACCTCCGTGAATTTCTCGATCCCGGAACACGGCGCCGTAGAGCTTCGCATCTACGACCTCTCGGGGCGACTCGTTGATCGGATGATGACAGGGATGCTGGATCCGGGGATGCACTCGATTCACTGGAGCGGAGAAGATCGATCCGGTGGACCGGTACCTTCAGGGATCTATCTCTGTGTGCTGGAGTCAATGGGGCAGATCACTGGATTCAAGATCACACGAATGGAATAGGATGGCTACTCGCGAATGGATGCCATGAAACCCGTACTACTGCTCATCTCGGTAGTCGTTGCTCTGACAGCATCCTGCAACGAGCATCCAGCTGAGCTCCCGAGTCCTGTGGGATACGATGGCTTCCTGACCCTCGGCTGGAAGGCGATTCAAGAGGGAGATTACAATGTGGCCTTCGACTACTTCGAGCAGGCGATCGATATCGATGTCTTCCAACCTGACGCCTACCTTGGCGGGGGCATTGCGTGTCTGTACCTCGAGGATCACTGGGATCTTGCAGATGCCTTTCTCCAGGCGGCCATTCAGCAGGATCTCGGTATTTCAGCAGTCGTCCGGCATACTGACCGGACACTCCTTCAGGACACGCTCTGGACAGTCTTCGAGTGCATAGATGAGGATCTACCTCAGGACTCTCTGAACGCATGGCTTACGATGACCAGCGACTCCGGAGCGGTATGGGTTGGAAAGAAGGTGAGGGATTATCTTGAGAGCGAGGGGCTGAGCACGAACCTGCAATTCAGGTTCTCCCCGGCCTTGAGCGATATTGTTGCCTGCAACGACCTCTACAATGGCCAGAGCGGAGCCTTCTACTCGGTCGACAGCATCGTCTCCGACTACATCCACCTCGATGTTCCGATGTTCATCATCAAGGTCGGAGAGGTCAGGTATTACACATGGATCATGGTCGGGCAGAATATCGTATTCGATTACGCGACCCTCCATGCCGAAGCTACATCCGGACAAATCACTAAAGACGCTCTCGCCGGTTGGACGATGATGCAGGAGATTCGTGGTACAGATGATGGAGACCTCCTGCAGGCAGCCGCCTGTTCGCAGGGTCTGCTGCATGTGGATCCAGGCTATGTCTTCGGAGAGGGAGATTCCCTTAGAGAGAGTATCTACGATCTCGATATCATCGATGTCGTGGCCTGCGGCGCCTCCTTTGCGTTTCTCCGTGAAGAGTACATATACGCCTGGTTCATGTGCAGGGAAGCCGGGTACGGGCTGGATCTCGATCCCGAGTCAGAAACCTTTCTCCTTGACCTGCTTGACCTGCTCACCGAGATGAGGAGCTGATATGAGGCTCCCTTGCCGACACTACAGAATTCTACTGAACATCTGCCTCCTCCCTGCTCTACTGCTGGTGGTCACCGGCAAGGCTTCAGCAAAGTACGGGATACAGCCGCTTGTTCCTTTATCAGGGCGCGGGGGAAGACCTCAGATATCGACGGTGCTGCATAACCTGTCAGATATCTGGGCGACTTTCTCCAACGTGGGAACCATCGGGAATGTCTGGGGCGACATGACGATGGAATGGCCGGGCGGTGAGGGATCGACCTATCTCTGGTTCGGCTCTATCTGGGCTTCAGCCTTCGGCCCGGTCACCCCGATCGGAGAGACCAATGCCTATGTAAGTCGCTTTTCATTCGGTCCGACGACGGTGGAATTCTGGCCCAGTGAGGGCTTTCCCATGGAGAATGTGAAGCCGGGACCAATTGCTCTGGAGGAATCCCACTGGGGTGAGGATGACTGGTACATCTACAATGAGAACCCGATGGGTGTGCGCACGCTCCAAAGTGCCTACAGCTGGTCCACTCCCGGCTATTTCCAGTTCGTTGTCGAGGAGATCACGGTAACTCACCTGAGCGAGTACGGGAATCCCGGAGTTCCCCTGAACGGATTCTGCTTCTCCATCTTTGCGGACTGCGATATCGCGAGCGCGGACCCTTACAGTCAGTTCTACATCGACGATATGGTCTTCTACGATGGACATGCAATCTGGTGCAACGATCCGGATGCCACCTTCGACTACCAGTTCGACGATGAGATCACTGCAAGTTCTGCGGACGTCTATATCTATCAGCGTAATCCGGATGCCTCGTGGATCAACCCGGAAGATGATATCCACTATGTGTACAGCTACAGAGGATCCGATGGGATCGTGGATGCCGATGTCAATTCGAATGGCGTATCGGATCACTTCACCGTGCTCTTCAGGGTCGCAGATGGAGATACTCTCTTCACGACTGAGCTGAACACAGGACTCGAGCTCTTCTCTGATGGGCGCCCTTCAAACTACTGGCTTCATACTGCGGGTGACACGGTGTATGCTGTGGTTCCCCGTAACCTGAGCTATATGTGGGACGGAGATCGGCCTGGTTCTTCTACCGATGATACGGGAGAACCGACTTATTACCCCCCGTGCAACGGATTCATCGGATGGAGATTGCTGGACTGCTGGCTGAAGAAAGCCGACGGCACCATCGAGCGACCGGTCGATGTACTGGGATACCCGATTCCCCTCTCTCATACGTGGTGGAACTGGGAGAATAGTCCTGCTGATGATGTGATGGCTTACGATTTCCAGTGGGGACAGAACCAGGATTTCAGCGGAAGATACAGCGCTCCTGCCTACCTTGCGGACTGGATCGGTGATCCGAGCGCACCGAATGCGTACCAACCCGCCAATCCCGGCCCGTTTCCAATAGTACATGACAATCCGCTCGGGTTGGACTACCAGCCTTTCGACTACCGCTTCCTCCAGACTATTGGACCGGTGGACCTGGTCGATGGAGACAGCCTGCACATCATTGGTGGCTGGGTGATCGGACGGGGTTTGGAAGACTTGAGGACTCAGGCTGACAATCTACTCGATGCATACTATCGTGATGGTGGTTGGGGAATCCCTGATGTTCCGCCGGTTCCGACTCTGTTTTACGAGCCAGACGATGGATGTGTAGACCTCATATGGAGCGATGACGCGGAGGTCTATACACCATTCGGAGGGTATCATCTCTATCGATCGGTGTTCAATACCAGTGATTGGGTACTGATGACAAAGCTGCCAGCCGGTACATACGCCTTCACGGACACGACGGTAACCAGAGGGTTTCCATACTACTACACACTATGCTCATATGATGCAGAAACATCGGTGGAAAGTCCCAGAACCAACTACAAGCAGGCACTGGATGGAACTCCAATCGAGGTCATTCCCGGCTGGACGACCGATGCGAACTGGACCGAAATGGTACAGGTGGTTCCGAATCCATACAGGGGATCGGCGGCATGGGAGCGCCCTCACCAGAGCCGCATAGCATTCACGCACCTCCCCCCCATGTGTGATATCCGGGTGTACACGCTGGGTGGTGACCATGTGGTTACCCTTCAGCACAGGAGCTTCGGCGGTGACGTCGGTGAAAAGTACTGGAATCTGCAGAACAACTCCGGGCGTCTCGTCAGCTCCGGTCTGTACATCTACCGTATCGAGACAGAAGATGATCATGTGATAGGGACTTTCGCGATCATCCGCTGACCGATCCAGTTCACACAGTTTTCAGACTGACGCACCTACGGACAGTTCATCGATTACCTCCTTCTTTCAGGATTCCCCTGCCTGTGACTCTATGATTTTTACTGCCCTGACGGGAATAGCCAGGGGTTCACAGATTCAAACCCTTGACTCAAGTGTAACTACTACTATTTTACTGCTAAGGCAGTAATTCTGAGAGGTTCATAATGAGAGAACTGAATGAGACAATGAGCAGGCTGGGTGCTCTTGTTCGATTCCATCGCCACAAGGCTGGTCTGACGCAGATTCAGCTGGCCGAGCTGGCCGGTGTCGGCAAGGCAACCGTCTATGATATTGAGAAGGGCAAGACTACAGTGCAGATGGATAAACTCTTCCCTGTGCTTGCCGTCCTGAATGTCGATATAGACTTCAGCGGACCACTCGACGCTGCTTTCGAAGAATGGTACGGCCCGCATGAAGGGGATGTTCAGAGAACAGTGCATTCGGATGACTAGGATGACTGGATCAGCATGTCTGAATCAATGAGACAGGCAAGGATTCTCATGCACGGCCTTCCTGCCGGAGTACTTGAGGAACTGAAGGCCAACAGGGAATACAGGTTCGTGTACGATGATGGTTATGCAGGTCCTCCGATATCACTCACCATGCCAATCGGTCAGCGGGTTCATGAGTTCTCCAGGTTTCCGGCCTTCTTCGACGGTCTTCTACCAGAAGGTGAGATGCTCGAGGGGCTCCTTCGCCAGCGAAAGATCGACCGGAGCGACTACTTCGCACAGCTGATGGCTGTCGGCGGTGAACTCGTTGGGGCGGTTACCGTCGAGGAAATCCAGTGAATCGCTGCCCCATCACCTACGAGGAGTGCGGCGACCTACCTTACTCCAGACGCGGGTTGCACCTGCTGAACAAGAAACTCTCGCATCTCAACCCCCTCCCCATGACAGCCGCTGAGCAGAGACGAGAGGCTATTGTCCGGGCGGGAAAGATATCGATTCAAGGGGTCCAGCCGAAGCTCAGCGCAAGGCTCAGCGTGAAGTCATCCATATTCGAGATCGTGAACAAGGGGGGCCGCTACATCCTCAAGCCGCCGCACAGCGACTACCCTGAGCTGCCGGAGAATGAAGGGCTCTCGATGCACCTGGCTTCCCTTGCTGGCATGAATGTACCCCTGAACGGACTGGTTTACTCCAGAGACGGAAGTCTCACCTACTTCATCAGACGATTCGATCGAGCCGGCAGAGCAGGCAAACTGGCTCTGGAGGATTTCGCACAACTCAGCGGCAATGATCGGGAGACCAAATACCGCTACAGCATGGAGAGGGTGATTACGCTTCTGGACAGGTTTTGCACATTCCCGGCTGTCGAGAAGATGAAGCTGTTCCGAAGAACTCTCTTCAGCTACCTGATCGGGAATGAGGACATGCACCTGAAGAACTTCTCCCTCGTCCGACATGACGGCAAGATCGAACTGGCACCTCTGTATGACTACCTGAACACTA
The DNA here is from genome assembly GCA_029932015.1 of Candidatus Fermentibacteraceae bacterium. Classification (GTDB taxonomy): domain Bacteria; phylum Fermentibacterota; class Fermentibacteria; order Fermentibacterales; family JCC-6; genus JAOZQW01. Next base: position 437 of record JAOZQW010000101.1, on the reverse strand, counting down.
CCATTGCTCTCCAGGCCTTAGGCAGCTCACTTGATGCTCTCGAAGAGCTTGCGCTTCCGCTCCGGGGCAGGAAGCGGAATCTGACGCGGAGGGATCTCATCGATTACTTTGGTCGGGACCGGCTGCAGCTGACTGACAGAGCAGTATCCAGCACCCTGCAGGCTCTGGAAGATGCTCTTCCGAGGTGGCACAACTTCATCGCGATCAGTTTCCTTTCCGACCACATGAAGAGACTCTATCTTGAACTACTCCAGCAGCGCTGCAGTGTACTCTGGACCTGACTTGTATGCATGGATATACAGGGCCGGTGAATTCAGTATGAATGAGAAGTAGAGTATTCGGTTATCCAACCTCAGCGGACCGGTAAGACAAGGTGCTGATCAGCCCAGAACCTCGATAGACAGGATCACGTGAGCTGGTGGATTGCTGATGTAGAA
>JAOZQW010000100.1 GCA_029932015.1 Candidatus Fermentibacteraceae bacterium | reverse complement strand
TATGCTGCGACGATGGGTGCCCTGGATGCTGTTGTTTTCACGGCAGGTGTCGGAGAGAACGGTCCCCAGATGCGGGAACGCATCTGCCAGGGTCTTGAGGTCTTTGGGCTCCGGATGGATATGGACAAGAACAATTTCAAGGGTCAGCAGCGCGATATCACAGCTGAGGGCAGCAAAGTCAAAGTGCTTGTTATTCCTACAAATGAAGAATTGATGATCGCCAGGGAAACCCTCTGGCTTACGGATAAGTGAAGGAGGATCAATGAAAACTCTCGGGATAGTCTTTGCATGCATTCTTCTCGCAGCCGGGTGTGGCGCTGCTGAGGATAAGACAGCCGATGTCGCCAGTTCAGATGAGGATGTATGTCCTGATTGCGGTGAGGTGCACGGCAGCGGTTTCAATCACACTCAGGATCTGTTCACCGATGACGACAGAGCGGAGGGACCTCAGATGGTCTTTGCCAGCCATATCCTCCTGCCGTTCGTGGGATCTGCCCAGTATACAGGAGAAATGACCAGGGATGAGGCTCTTGCCCTCATGGAAAGCATCAGAGACAGTATTACTACAGGTCAGATCACTTTCGAGGATGCAGCGCTCAGGCACTCTTCCTGTCCATCATCTCAGAACAAGGGTTTCCTTGGGTCCTTTCCCCGTGGAGCCATGGTTCCCGAGTTCGAGGATATCGCCTTCAACATGGATGAGGGCGACATCTCTGAGGCATTCGAGACGGAGTTCGGATATCATATCGTCTGGCGACACAACACCATCAGGGCAAGTCACATCCTGGTGGGTTACGCTGGTTCAACGCCCGATCCAGCTGTCACCAGAACCAGAGAAGAAGCGCTTGAGTTCATCGAGACCGTACAGGACAGCCTTAATGCCGGGATGGATTTCGCCGAGGCGGCAGGATCCTGGTCCGACTGCCCGTCTTCTGAGGCTGGTGGCGATCTGAACAGATTCTCCGTGAACCTCATGGACAAGGACTTCGAGACGGCAGCATTTGCCCTCGAGCCGGGTGAAAGATCTGAGATCGTTGAAACCCCCTTCGGATTCCACATTATTCTCAGGACGGAGTAATTCCGGACAGATAAGTTCATTAAAGGAACGGGCGCCCCGTATGGGACGCCCGTTCCATCTTCTCTATGGCAGCCTGCCTTTACATATTGCCTTTGATGACTCCGGCGAGACGCTTCACACCCTCCACGATCTGCTCTTCGTTTGCATAGCTGAAGTTCAGTCTCATACTGCGCACATAGTCATTATTCGGGTAGAAGGCGCTTCCGGGAACGTAGGCAACATTTTTGTCAACAGCCTTCTGAAAGAGGTCGTCAGCGCTCATTCCTTCGGGAAGTGTCAGCCATAGGAACAGTCCTCCCTCGGGCCTTGTATAGTGAATTCCGGGAATGTCCGATACTTCCCTGTCAAGGCCCTCCAGCATGAGTCGTCGCCTTCGATCGTACAGTGCAATAGTCTCGATGAGCCCCTCTTCCAGGGCGCCATTCACCAGCATCCAGTGTGTGAGGGCCTGATTGAACGGCGGAGTGCAGAGGTCGACTGCCTGCTTGGCCATGACCATCCTGTCGACAAGCCAGTGGGGTCCGCAGGCCCAGCCCAGCCTGAAGCCGGGCAGGAGTATCTTGGAGAATGTATAGAGCGAGAGAACCATATCAGGGGCCATGGACTGGAAGGTCGTCTGGTGCTCGCCGCTGTACCTGAGCTGCCGGTAGGGCGTATCCTCAATAATGAGGTAGTCACCCTTACTGGCGATCTCGAGTATCCTTTTCCTTCGTGCGTTGGGGATGGTGACGCCGGCAGGGTTCTGGAAATCAGGAATGATATAGATGAATTTTGGGGCTCTGCCTTCGGCTTCGAGCCCTGCAATGGTCTCCTCGAGCTTCTCGGGGATCATCCCCTCATCATCCAGTTCGACACCCACCGGGACACCCTGGTAGCTCTTGAAGGCCTGTAATCCACCAAGATATGTGGGGGAGCCTGTTATGCATGTATCACCCGGATTGAAGAATACTTTCCCGACGAGGTCCAGACCCTGCTGAGATGCGGTTGTCACAAGAATGTGATCGGAAGTGACCTCTATCCCCTCCCTGGCCATGATACGTACTAGATCTTCCCGCAGACGTATGTCACCCTCTGTCGGACCGTACTGGAGAGCGTGGTGAGCCTCTTCATCCATGACCTTCCCGAATGCGCTTCGAACATGGTCGATCGGGAATGTTGCAGGGGCCGGGAGTCCTCCAGCGAAGGAGATGATCCCCGGCTTGGCAGTGAGCTTGAGCAGCTCCCTGATAACCGATCTTTTCATTCCAAGTGCACGGTCGGAGAAGTAGCTGTCTCTGTTGATATTCACCGATAGACTCCTTTCCTCCCCGGAAGCCGGGCAGAAGCGTTACTGGTTACTGATTCACAGTATGGATATGACCAAAAGTCTTCAAGGTCAACTACCTTATCGGCACGGCTGGGGAGAACCCCGTCCGATTATCATATTCCTACTCATAGATTGTTTGTTCCGAGTCCTTACGGAGGTTTTGTATGAGAAGGATACCTTTGCCTGTTTTTGTTCTCTCTCTCACGGTCATACTCTTCTCTTGTGGAGGTTCTGAGGAGAGTAATATCGATATTTCTCCTGACAGCCTGACTTCTATGCAGGACAGTTCATATTCCGTGACTGCTCCTGATGTTCTCCCAGAGCCTGCCCCCCCCCAGCCCGGTTACATCCGTGCGCGGCACATTCTCATCTCCTGGCTTGGGACAGGTGTCAGGGGTGTGGCGAGGAGCAGGGCAGAGGCTACAGATCTCATGAACAGCATTCACGAGTCGCTTCTGAATGGGGAGGCTACTTTCGAGGAATTGGCATTTCACTATTCAGACTGCACAACCTCCTCCGACAGCGGCCTGCTGCCTGACTTCACCGAGGGCGCCATGGTCGAGGAGTTTGAGGCAGCAGCTTTTTCTACTGACTCAGGTGAGGTTTCTGGAATCGTAGAAACCGATTTCGGTTTTCATCTCATCAAGAGACTCTGACTGGGGATCTTGGAATATTTCGAGAGCCTTGTCGAGGACGGAGAGTCCGGGCTCAGGCTTGATACATATCTCTCTCTGCAGGATGATGTGGAGCAGAGCCGGAGCTATATCAGTACATTGATCGTCAATGGTCATGTGAGTGTTGATGGCGTCCGTGTGGAGAAGCCTGCGACGAAAGTGAGGAAAGGCAGCACAATTCTGCTCGAGGTGCCCGATCCCAGACCTGTTGATCTTGTTCCTGAGGATATCCCCCTTGATATCGTCTTCGAGGACGAGCATCTGCTTGTCATCAACAAGCAGGCCGGTCTTATTATCCACCCTTCAGGTACATGCAGCGGAGGGACCCTTGTCAATGCGCTCATGGCTCATTGCGACAGGCTCTCCGGGATATCCGGTGAACTCCGTCCCGGGATAGTCCATAGACTCGATAAGGACACTACCGGCCTGATGATGGCGGCGAAGGACAATCTCACTCACCGGGGACTCTCGGAGCAGCTCTCTGCGCGAACAGTGAAGAGAAGGTACATCGCTCTCGTATGGGGAAGGCCGTCTCCAGTACTCGAGAGGCTGGATGCTCCGATAGGGAGGGATCTCAGGAATCGGCAGAGGATGACGATAACGCAGTCAGGGAAAAGGGCCGTAACCAACTACCGCCTGCTGAAGAAGTACAGGCTTGCCAGTCTTGTCGAGTGCAGGCTGGAGACGGGCCGGACCCATCAGATCAGGGTACATATGGCCATGCTGAAAAACTCCCCTCTCATCGCTGATGAGAAATACGGTGGACTCTCTCCGAAAGGTATCGCATCTACGAAGAGGAACCGGGAACTGGTCGAAGGCGTGCTCCGCACCGCGGGTCACCAGATGCTTCACGCTGAGACACTCGGCTTCGAGCACCCGGTGACCGGAGAGCAGATCGAATTCAACCACTCTCCACCTCTCGAGTTCAGACTGGTTATGAGAATGCTCGAAAGGGATATCGATGACTGATCGGGCCTACTCGCTCCTTCTCTTCAGCGGCCTGGTTGCAGGTCCCGCATCCGCTTTTCTGATTAATGCTCAGCTTCTTCCGATCTATATTCTCTTCCCGGTTGCAGCCCTTCTAGGCTCCGGCCGGAATGTGTCAGCAAGGCTCCTTCTTCTCGCTCTCGCTCCTCTGCTCTCTCTCGGATGGGGTCTCTGGACCTCGAATCCTGATTTGACCGGCAGATCTCTGAGATGGCTGGCCGCCGTGGCCGCAGGAACATCGATGGCCGGAGCGCTTGGCACTTCCAGGATGTCTGCGTTACTGCATGAGGTATCAAGCAGGACGCGATCACACTTCGGCGTATTTCTTGACAGCCTTTCAATGGTCCTGGCTCTCGCAGGACCTTATTCGAAGTCTGTCAGATCGGAGTATGTACATCGAAGGAGTCTGGGGTCTGGTATCGGTGATTCGTTCAAAGCTTCCCTCTCGAATCTCCCCGATACCGACGGAGAATTCAGTGGCAGTCATACCTCGGCAAGATGCCATCACTACATCCTCTCTTCGTCTCTGGCATGGGGTCTTCTCCTTTCCGGCGCGGCAGGTCTGCCATGATAGAAGTCCTTTCAAAGAGAAGCAGGTTGACCCATGCGCGTTAGGCTTCTGGTTGAGTATGACGGAACTGAATTCAGGGGCTGGCAGATCCAGCCCGGAGAGAGGACCGTACAGGGAGAGATGGAGTCTGCGCTCGAAAGCATGTGCAACCGACGCGTTTCTGTGACCGGCTCAGGTCGGACTGATGCAGGGGTCCATGCCGCAGGCCAGGTGGCTCATATCGACATATATCCGAAGGAAATGGAGCGCATATCAAAAGGCTTCAGCTCCCTTCTCCCTGATGATATGGCAATTCTGTCCGTAAGTGAGGTTCCGGATGACTTCCATTCGAGGTTCAGCGCCGTCTCAAGACTATATCGCTACCGCGTGACCAGGGCTTCACACCCGCTTGTGTCACGTTACAGCTTCACCAGTGATATTCCTCTTGATACCGGCCGGATGCAGAGAGCTGCAGTACTGTCAGTCGGAAGCGCGGACTGGAAGGCGATGGCCAAGGAGGGCAGCGGCAACTCGGACTGGCTGGTTGATGTTATCGGTACCGGGGTCTCCGAAGACAGGCTCGGGTGGACTTTGTTCATCCATGCGAACAGGTTTCTTAGAGGGCTGGTGAGGATATGGGCCGGTACGCTCCTCAGGATCGGCTCGGGAGCGGAACCCCCGGAGCTTGTCACCGAACTTCTGAAAAGCGGTGACAGGAGCAGGGCAGGGACATCTCTCCCGGCCAGGGGATTGACCCTTCTGAAAGTGAGGTACAGGTGAGCGCTGATTTCGACAGGAGCAGGCTGAAGATGAAGAGCGTCGGCAGCAGGGCGAGCAAGGTCTCGGCCAGCCTTCTCATCCGTTCATCTCGTGGATCAGGTGCTGTCGATTTCATAGAGTCGCTGCCTGATGTGCTTGCAGTCAGTGAGATGAAAGTACTGGCTGGTTCGATACTCGATGCCAGGGAGAGCGGGGCTTCCCGGATCCTCATGTACGGAGGGCACGTAATCAAATGCGGACTCGGACCACTGCTTGTGAAGTGGCTGAAAGAGGGCAGGATAGACAGTCTGGCCACGAATGGTGCCGGAACCATCCACGACATTGAGATCGCCCTCTTCGGGGAGACATCCGAGGATGTCGAGTCCGGTATCGCCGACGGCAGTTTTGGTATGTGGGAGGAGACCTGCAATATCTGGTCCTCCGCAGTTGACGAAGCTGATTCAGGAAAACTCGGCCTTGGTGAAGCACTCGGCAGGAAAGTGCTCTCAGAGGGGGGGGACCCTTCGGTGAGCCCTCTGGCCGCAGCAGTACTGGCAGAGCGGCCTGTGACTGTTCATCCCGCCCTCGGGGGTGACATTGTACATCCATGTCCGGCTCTGGACTGGGGGAGTCTGGGATGTGCTGCGGAAAGAGATTATGATGTCCTCGGTGGCAGGATAGCATCCCTCCGAGGTGGAGTCGTCATCAATGCAGGTTCTGCGGTCGTCATGCCAGAAGTGTTTCTCAAGCTCCTCACATCCGCTCGGAATCTCGGGCATGATGTTGGTGAATTCACTGCTGCCAGCTTTGATATGATCAGGCAGTACAGACCTCTGAACAATGTAGTCCATAGACCTGTCAGAGCTCTCGGGGGCAGGGCGGTGGAGGTGACAGGAAGCCATGAGCTGATGCTTCCGCTCCTCGACCTGTTCATCGATGCTGAAGAGAAGAGGAGGGTCGAGTGAAGGCACTGCTTGCAGCCGCCCTGATCACGATGCTATGTCTCACCGCCTGCGGGAGCAGTGCGGCTATGAGGGAGTCCGTCGAAAATGACAGGGAACCCACTGTCACAGGACCCATAGATCCATTTGCTGATCCGCCGGGCTACGAGGGTGACCCATTTGCGGATTTTGAACTGGTCACCGGAATGAGCGTTCCTGATTTTTCCACGGTTCAATACGAAGAGGAGATACTCTCCGGAACCCACTACACTGTTCAGATATCCGCTGCCACGACCGAGGATACCGCAGAGAGGCTGGCGGAGATAGTCGCACGAGTGACACCCCTGCCCGTCTTCATCGATCACCTGGATGGATACTGGAAGGTCAGGGTAGGCGCATTTCCCACAAGGGGGGAAGCAGAAGCGCACGTGGAGATTCTTTCCAATCTGGGTTATCCCGGTGCCTGGGTAACCTCCCGGCAGCCGTGACTTGACACATTCGCGGTTTATGGAGATATATCGAACCGCTCAAACAAGAGTGAAAACAGAGCTGATTCGAACGAGATAGAGTGCCTGTTGCGGGAACCCGAGTGTCTACGAGGGTCCCCGCTTGAGGCAGCAGATAGATAGAAGGCCTGTTGCGGGCATCCGAGTGTCTACGAGGATCCCCGCTTAGCGAGATCGATAGAGTGCCTGTCGCGGGCATCCGAGTGTCTACGAGGATCCCCGCTCACACCAGGCCACTACATTAACGAGCGGGAATAGCTCAGTTGGTAGAGCCCTACCTTGCCAAGGTAGCTGTCGCGGGTTCAAGTCCCGTTTCCCGCTCCATGCGTTGAAAGGCAGGTCATTGACCTGCCTTTCGCCGAATTACGCGGGGATCCTCACATCGTTCGGATTCCCGGCGAAGCTAACTGAGGATTGCGGCGGACCGATGGTCCGCCGTTCGCCGAATTACGCGGGGATCCTCACTATCGTTCGGATTCCCGGCGAAGCTAACTGAGGATTGCGACGGACCGATGGTCCGCCGTTCGCCGAATTACGCGGGGATCCTCACTATCGTTCGGATTCCCGGCATAAGTCGTACCACCCACGAATTAATGACCTGCCTTTCGCCGATTGTAGCGGGGATCCTCACATCGTTCGGATTCCCGCCCACTGTATCATTCGCGGGGCGTCTCACAGACGTTCGGCGTCCCGGCATAAGTCGTACCACCCACGAATTAATGACCTGCCTTTCGCCGATTGATCATTCGCGTGACCTCTCACATTGCCTCGTAGACACTCGGTTTCACATGCTGAGTTTTGCGGGTATAGCCATGGAGCGCCCTCTCGACGTATATCTGGGATGGAGAGACGTGGAGGATG
>JAOZQW010000408.1 GCA_029932015.1 Candidatus Fermentibacteraceae bacterium | reverse complement strand
CCGATACAAGGGTAGTGGTCGTGCAGCCGCCAGCCGAGCCCCTTACAACACGGGAGATGGACAAGCTCTATTCACTTCCTTTTGCCAGACATCCACATCCTTCATACAAGCAGAAAATCCCCGCCTTCGAGATGATCAAGGATTCTATCACAGTGGTACGGGGCTGCGGAGGGGGCTGCTCCTTCTGCGGCCTTGGACTGCATCAGGGCCGGTTCATCACCAGCAGGAGCCAGGACTCGGTTCTGCAGGAGGTCCGAAGACTGAGCAGGGAGAAATATTTCAGAGGTAGCGTCTCAGACCTTGGTGGCCCCACTGCAAACATGTACGGACTTGGAGGGACAGATCCTGGTGCCTGCCGCACATGCCGCAGGAGTTCCTGTCTTCATCCGAGGATATGCAGGTCGTTCGGGACTGATCACCGGCAATACATCGAGCTTCTTAGGTCTGTCTCGAAGCTGAAGGGCGTCAAGAACGTCTTTGTCTCAAGCGGTGTGCGGTTTGACCTGGCCCTTGAATCCAGGGAATTTATCCGCGAGCTTGCGCGGAGCTACGTCTCGGGATACCTGAAAATAGCTCCGGAGCATTTCTCTCCGGCTGTACTGAGACTCATGCGGAAGCCCGGTGTAGAAAAGTGGAGGGAGTTCCTGCGGATATTCAGGGAATACTCCGCTGAAGAGGACAGAGAGCAGTATGTCGTCCCCTACATCATGGCGGCATTTCCAGGCTGCACGGTGAACCATATGCATGAAGCCGCATCTGAACTGAGATCTGAGCGTATTCGTCCCGACAAGGCTCAGGTATTTCTTCCAACACCCATGATAATGGCCACAACCATCTATGTGACCGGTCTCGATCCTCAGACGGGGAAAAAACTCAGTGTTGCAAAGACCCCTTCGAGGAAGAAGCGTCAGCTGGAGTGCCTGCAGGGCGATCCGAGATCATGAGTTTGACCTGACAACAAGGTTCTGATCCGTAATCATTATCCTGATCTGCCTGGTGAATGACACAGTTGTTTACGCCTGCAGATATCACGGTGCTGGTTATGCGGAGCATTCTGGGAATGAAAAGGAGAAGAGACATGTTTGATCAACTAGTGCAAATCAATAGTCGACCCGCTCCGTTCGAATTCTACACGGCGGCTGACCTGTGGACCGACGATCATACCTCAGAGCAGATGCTCGCCTGCCATCTCAACACCGATATCGATCTGTCATCTCGCCGAGTTGAGTTCATAGACCGATCAGTCGCATGGATAGGCTCGCATTTCAATGTCGGTAATGGTACCCGGATCGCCGATTTCGGCTGCGGCCCCGGACTCTACTCAAATCGGCTCGCAAAGCTGGGTGCTGCCGTAACGGGCATTGATTTTTCCGGGCGCTCCATCGAGCACGCACGTACAGTTGCTGCACAGGATGGATTGAGGGTGGCATACGTTAAACAGAATTACCTCGAATTCGGGACCGAGGATCGGTTTGACATCATCCTGATGATCATGTGCGACTTCTGTGCACTCAGCCCTGCCCAGCGCATGACCATGCTTGACAAATTCCAGGTCATGCTGGCGCCAGGGGGTTCCGTCCTGCTCGATGTCTATTCTCTGAATGCATTCAAACACCGTAAGGAGGTTGTCTCCTTCGAGGAGAACCAGCTTAGCGGATTCTGGTCACCTGAGAAGTACTACGGCTTCCTGAACACCTTCAAGTATGACGATGTCAGCGTGGTCCTGGACAAGTACACTATCGTTGAGGTTAAGCGGACCCGGACAGTCTACAACTGGCTGCAGTACTTCTCCCCCGAATCCCTGCAGAGCGAGTTCGAGAAGGCGGGATTCATGCATCTGGAGTTCCTTGGTGATGTGGCAGGGGCGCCATTTGCTGAGTCTGCTTCTGAATTTGCCATCGAGGCCAGGCGGAAATGACACCACAGATCAAAGCTGTGAACCCGCAGGTTGTTGTCAGTTTTGCGATATGGAGATGAAATGAAAATACCCATTGCATTTGCCTTACTCGCTTCTCTATTAATTGGCTGTAGTGGATCGGACTCGATAGAATCTGCGAATGAGGATACTCAACC
>JAOZQW010000407.1 GCA_029932015.1 Candidatus Fermentibacteraceae bacterium | reverse complement strand
CGGAACCTGCGGTCTACACCGGGGTCGGACTTCACCTTGGGAATGAAACCACTGTCAAATTTCTGCCGGCACCTGCCGATACGGGCATTCAGTTCGTCAGGACTGACATTGAGAATCATCCCAGGATCAGAGTCAATCCTGAGAACGTTCGCCAGGTCGAGGAGCAATCCAGACGGACCACCCTGGGTGAGGATTACTACGAAGTTCATACTGTCGAGCATGTTCTCTCCGCACTATATGGGCTCGAGATAGACAATGCGATCATAGAACTGGACTCAGATGAACCTCCCGAACCGGAGGACGGATCTGTCAGGAGTATTGTTAGTGTTCTTCTCGAGGCTGGTATCAAGGAACTTCAGGGTTCTTCGAGGAAGGTATTGAAGATTGAGAAACCGGTAAGTCTTGATGCATTCGGAGCAACTCTCACCGTCGTTCCCCACGATGGACTGAAGATCAGCTTTACAATTGACTATTCCCACCATGTCCTTGGTACTCAGTACATTTCCCTGGAGATCACACCAGAGACCTTTGCAAAGGAGATAGCCCCCTCCAGAACATTCTGTCTTTACAGTGATGTTAAGCTCCTTCAGGAGAAGAACCTGATCAAGGGAGGAACACTGAAGAATGCTGTCGTGGTTGGTGAGGATGGGATACTCAATGATGAACCCCTTCGCTTCCCCGATGAGTTCGTCAGGCACAAGGTTCTTGATCTGATCGGTGATCTTTCGCTTCTTGGAGCAAGACTCCAGGGACATGTCATTTCCGCCAAGTCCGGTCATGCATCCAATGTCAAATTCGTCAAGAAGATACGGGATGTCCACAAACGGACAAAGGAGACAGCACCGCTTCCGGACAAGGTCTGGGATATCGGTGTTATCATGAAACTGCTGCCCCACAGGTATCCATTCCTTCTGGTAGACAAGGTGCTGGAGGTCGATCCTGACAAGAGGATAGTCGGGCTCAAGAATGTCACCATCAACGAACCTTTTTTTCAGGGACATTTTCCCAGTTCACCAATAATGCCGGGTGTGCTTGTAGTCGAGGCAATGGGACAGGTCGGTGGCCTGATGCTCTTCAACTCCGTTGGTGACCCCGCACAGTGGCTGGTCTACCTGACCGGTCTTGAGAATGTCCGATTCAGGAGTCCGGTACGCCCCGGTGATCAGGTTATCTTCGAACTGGAGATGATCCAGCGAAGGGGACCAATGTGCCGGATGAAGGGTATCGCCAGAGTAGACGGCAGGGTTGCGACCGAAGCTACCCTCACAGCAATGTTAGTGAAGAAATGATCCATCCCACAGCTATTGTCGAATCCGACCTCCCACCCGATGCTTCCGTTGGACCCTATGCGGTAATCGGGACAGATGTCGAGTTCGGCTCATCCGCCCGAATCGGGGCACATGCAGTCGTCATGGGACCCTCGAGGTTCGGTGACGATGTCAGTATCGGACCCTCGGCAGTCCTTGGGACCGACCCTCAGGACCTGAAATATGATGGAGAGAGAACCGAACTGAGAGTTGGTGGTCGCACTGTTATAAGGGAGTTCGCCAATATCAACAGGGGCACATCAAGTTCAGGCCGGACGGTCATCGGGACCGATTGCCTGATAATGGCATACGTGCATATCGCACATGACTGCCTTGTTGGAGACAGGGTCATTCTGGCCAATGCGGTCAATCTCGCTGGGCATGTGCAGATCGGGAATGATGTTACTATCGGAGGTGTGGTACCTGTTCATCAGTTCGTCAGGGTCGGCATGCACGCGATGATAGGAGGCGGCTTCAGGATCAACAAGGACATCCCACCCTTCGTTCTTGCCAGCGGCTATCCTCTCAGGGTGGCTGCACTTAACAGTGTCGGTCTCAGGAGAAAGGGCTTCACTGCTGAGAGACTCGATGAGCTGGACAGGGTATTCAGGCATCTCTTCAAGAGTCCCGGCATCCTGACAGGAAAAGCTTCAGCCCTCCTATCCGACCCTGATTGTGGTGAGGATGGAGAGTATCTGGCGAGGTTTGTTCTGAGCAGCAAGCGCGGGGTGATCAACTGAGGTGAGAGCTTTCGCTGCTCTCGGTCA
>JAOZQW010000406.1 GCA_029932015.1 Candidatus Fermentibacteraceae bacterium | reverse complement strand
CTTGAACCACAGCTTGTATTCCCTGTTCTTCACGGACCGTGGGGAGAGGACGGGACAGTCCAGGGTCTCTGTTCCATCGCAGGCTGGCCATGCGCCGGAGCAGGTGTGATGACCTCATCGGTAGCAATGAACAAGGCTGTCACAAGGAAATTGGTCTCCTCCAGCAGGATACCAGTCCTTCCCTGGATGGAGTTCACATCATCTGCTCCTCCATCTGCGTCGGATCTGAAGGATCTAGGCTTCCCGCTATTTATAAAACCCTCCAGAATGGGCTCCAGTGTCGGTATAAGCAGGATCAGCGAGGCTGCTGAACTTGATGATGCCCTCCGAGCCGCTTTCAGGTATGACTCGTTGATCGTGATAGAGAAGGGGCTCGCTAACCCAAGAGAGATAGAGGTCAGTGTTCTAGGGGACCGGACCGGTGTGACTACATCCGTGCCGGGTGAGGTTGTCCCCGGACTGGACTGGTACTCATACGATGCCAAATATGACTGTACGGATTCAAGACTGGACATCCCGGCAGATCTGGAGGAAAATACTGCTTCTATCGTCAGAAGTTACGCCGAACAGGCATTTGCGCTCCTCGGCGGCCGCGGTTTCGCAAGAGTGGATTTTCTGATGGATGCGGATGGCTCGATCTATTTCAATGAGGTCAACACGATTCCGGGATTCACTGATATCAGTATGTTCGCCAAGCTCTGGACAGCTTCAGGTACAACTCCGGCAGTCCTTCTGGAGAAGATCCTGGCTGAGGCTCTATCCAGGCATTCAGAGCGAACAGGGAACTGAGGACTGAATGAAGCACCTCAAGGTGGATCTGAGAAGCGATACCGTAAGCACGCCATCCCATGCCATGCGAAATGTCATCTGCAGGGCGGATGTAGGCGACGATGTGTTTGGTGAGGATCCGACGATAATCCGCCTGGAGTCTATGATGGCCGAGATGTCAGGCTTTGATGCTGCCGTCTTCATGCCCTCCGGGACGATGTCAAACGGGATCGCAGTACAGGTGATGACCTCTCCGGGTGATGAGGTTCTCTGCGGCAGCAGCAGCCATGTATATCTCTACGAGGGTGCTCAGTACGCCATGATGGCAGGTGTCCAGATGCACCGCATCGATGAGTCGCCCTCAGGATGTCTTCCGAATGAGGAGGTGAGAAAGGCCCTCTCCCGTCCTAGTGATCCTCATTTTGCTCCAAGAACACTGGTAACCCTCGAGAATACGCATAACATTCTTGGAGGTCTTATCCTCCCGGAGGGTGAGCTGGATGCCCTCATCCGTGAGATCGCAGACGCAGGTGCCTCAGTCTATCTCGACGGCGCAAGACTCTGGCATGCGCATGCGGCTACCGGAAGGTCTCTAAGAAGCTTAACTGCCGGTTTCAGAATGGTCTCACTGTGTTTCTCTAAAGCAATGGGATGCCCTGTCGGTTCGATCCTCCTCTGCTCCGAAGATGACGAGGAGAAAGTGAGGAGATTCAGGAAGTGCAGAGGAGGAGGTATGCGACAGGCAGGAGTGCTGGCCTCGGCATGTATCTATTCCATAGAGCATAATCTGCCGCACCTCACCAAGACCCATGCATGGGCGGAGCAGCTCGCAGGGGGTATCAGGCGCTCTCCGATACTGGAGCTGGCTGCCGAACCGATGACCAATATTGTATTTGCCAGGACAACAGAGGGAATGGCTGAAGTGGCGGCGGAAGCACTTGATTCACTCGAGATAGGCTGCCTCGCGCTGGCGGATTCCCTTGTTAGATTCGTAACACACCTTTCGCTGACCGACAGGTCCGTCAGGTACGCGGTGGATGTTCTCTCCGCATTTGGAGGATAATATGACTGGAGTAGTTGGAACCGGGCATCTGGGATACCATCACGCAAGAATACTGGGCGGCCTTTCGGGCGGCACGGTGCCTATCTTCGACGTCAATGCCGACAGGATGAAGGAGCTTGAATCCGAACTGGATGTCAGAGCCTGTCGATCACTGGAAGAGCTGCTTGATCTCTGCGATTCGATTGTCGTTGCCTGCACCACGGTAGAGCACTACCAGACCGTCCTGAAAGCCCTGAATGCCGGAGTAC
>JAOZQW010000405.1 GCA_029932015.1 Candidatus Fermentibacteraceae bacterium | reverse complement strand
ACCTCAAAGATGAGCGGAACAGGGACAGGGATGGGGGGGATGTAGACATCGAGCGCAAGTGTTTCCCATTCCGCACTCGCATTGATCCCAATCGCGTGGTAGCCGGAAGGCAGGGGCAGCGACCGCGCCTGTTCAGGAAGCATCGGCATCCCTGCAAGGCCTGACAGATAGGATCCGGCAATAAACGGGATGATGCCTTCAGGTGAATCCTGCAGTGCTATATCGGCAGGGGAGTCAACCGGGAGGTCAAAGGAAAGCGTCGAGGCGCCCCCCGCTGTTGTCAGCACCATCAGCAGAAACATGATCCTACGCATTATTGAACCTCCTGATGAGTCCTTACCTTGCCAATTGATGAACTGATAATAAGTTCCACAGGGCTAATCGGGCAACTTCATCGGCATTGACAACAGCTGTTCATATAGTGTAAAATCTGTCTTGTACACTTCACCATGGAGGTTGATATGAAGAAGGTTCTTTTCCTGCTCGCCGCTTTCGGTCTTGTAGCGACTGCAAGCGCAGGTAACATCGAGATCATCAATGATACTGGTGGATGGGATATCTGGTATGTCTACATCAGTCCTGTAAATAGTGATTCATGGGGTGACGACTGGCTGGGTTCTGAGATCCTGTACGATGGTGAGTATATCGTTTTTGATGTACCTGATGGTGATTACGATATCATGCTCGTCGATGAGGATGATGACGAGTATATCCAGTACAATGTCGGCGTCTACGATTACTATGTCTGGGGTGTGACTCTCGACGACCTGGGATCCGTTGACATGGGATCTGGTTACTACGATGACGGTGATACCGTCTACGGCAGTGCTGCAGTTACTATCTACAACGACACTGGCGGCTACGACATCTGGTACATCTACTGTAATCCCAGCGCCTATTCCGAATGGGGCGAGGATCGTCTCGGAAGCGAGATCCTGTGGGATGGCGACGAGTACACATTCTGGGTCGACGGCGGAGACTACTACGACATCCAGTGCGTCGATGAGGATGATGATACTTACACTTTCTGGGAAGTCTGGATAGGCAATGACGGGCTCTACCTTCCGGTAGACCTCGGCGACCTGGACTAGTACCGGATCTGATCTGAAGAACTGCTGATCCGCCGGGCAACCGGCGGATCAGTTTCGTATATTTTTCAGACCTCTTCTCGGACAGATGTCATTCAGAGTACACCCGTTGCAGTCTGGCTTTCTGGATTTGCAGACCCTTCGGCCGTGGTAACCGATCTGATGACAGAAGGATATCCAGGAAACTCGCGGGAGCAGCCGCTTCAGATCAGTCTCTATTCTCTCTGGATTGGTCTTCCTGCTGAGATCCAGACGATTTGAGAGCCTTCCAACGTGTGTATCCACGATAATTGCAGGAATACCAAAGGCATCTGCCAATACTACGCTAGCCGTCTTGCGGCCAACTCCGGGTATCTCCAGCAGCTCATCCATCGTCTGGGGCACACCGTCATGATCTGCCACCCATGAGGCCGCATTCATTATCGAGGTGGATTTGTTCCTGAAGAAGCCAAGAGGATGAACTATGTTCTCGACCGAGGCTCTCTCCGCTGACGCCAGCTCCGGCGGCCCGTGAAAGGCGGCCCAGAGTTCGGGTGTGACCCTGTTCACAGATTCGTCGGTAGTTCGTGCCGAGAGTATGGTGGCGATAAGAAGATGAAATGGGTTCCCGTCACTGATCAGCATGCATTTTGCGTTGGGATACATTTGAGGAAGTCTCTTCAATAGTATGCCTGTACGTTCTGATCTGAGCATGTGCACCTCCGGATTTCACTGCTTTCCTTCTTGACAGAAGACTGCATCAGATGCAATCTAGTCTCTTCAGGGAAGGAATCATAACGGGAAGGATCTATCTGATGACCTCCAGCGTCACGCTAGCGAAAATAGAGGGTGTCAGATCATATGAACTGGCCTGCTACCCGGACCCCAGAGGCAGATTTCTGGAGCTGTTCCGAAGGGAATGGCTTCCCGAATTATTCAGTGATCAGCTGCAGATCAACTGCTCCACCTCCAAAGCGGGAGTACTGAGGGGGCTTCATTATCATCTTCATCAGACA
>JAOZQW010000404.1 GCA_029932015.1 Candidatus Fermentibacteraceae bacterium | reverse complement strand
ATCTTTGCCGTGACGTTCCTTGAGATGCCACCGAGCAGCAGTCCCCATACCAGAGCAGCGATAGAGGTAAGGATGATGGACCCGACAAGAGCGAACATCATACCCCTCCCCTGAGATAGATGAAGCAGAGGATCAGGAAGATCATGGAGTGGGCGAGATAGGTCCTGCCATCACCCGTGAACATGGCTCTGACCGCATCCCCGATGCTGTAGATGGAATTGACCGCAGCCCTGAATATCCTGCCCGCATGAATGGATGGCAGGAAGGAGAGAGCCCTGCGGTATGGCTTGAAGAAATTACCCGCATAGTGGACTTCCTCTGCCGAGGGAGGGAGTTCCCCTGCAAAGCCGATATCCAGCTGGCCGACATGCTTCGGCTTATTGCCGGAGAGCCAGTACAACACGAATGCAAAACCGAAGAGCCCCATGACCATCGAACCGACAGCCCAGGCGTTCCAGTTCCCCAGTGCGGTGAGAACATCAGTACCCTCGATCAGAGGCGCAGCTCCTGAAAGACCGGGAACAGAGCCTACCGCCGGCACCAGCCGGTCCAGTAGGATCGTCGGACGGAAACTCAGCAGCATAATGCCGCCCACGAGCACCGCCTGCGGGATGATAAGAGTCAGAGGAGCTTCTTTAATACGGGAATGCTCCGGCTTGAGCTGACCAAGGAATACCGCGTGCAGTAGTCTGAACGCATAGAGAAAGGCAACAACCGAAGCGAACATCGCTATCACAGCCGCAGGAAGCCATCCGGCCTCCATGAGTCCGTTATAGAGGAGCCACTTCCCACCGAAACCTGCCAGTGGCGGGACACCGGCGAAGGCTATCACCGATACCAGCGTAAAGGCGAATGTCAGCGGCATCCTCCTGATGAGACCGCCGAGCTTATTGTAATCCGAAGTACCGGCTCGGATGATAACACCTGCTGCTCCAAGGAAAAGCACCGTCTTGAAGAGAAAGTGATGAAGAGTGTGGTATAGCGCCGCAGTCCATCCCAATACACTCGCCAGGCCAATACCGGCGAGTATGTATCCGAGCTGGGAGACACTGGCATAAGCAAGGACTTTCTTGTAGTCAGAGGCCAGGGCCGCCTTCACTGCCATAGCCAGAGCTGTCAGAACACCTACAAGAGCCAGGGTCCGTCCAATGCCCATGAATCCTGTCAGGGGTCCTATGACCACCATCAGAAGAACTGCAGCCTTGGAAGACGTACCCGAAAGAAATGCTGGAATCGTGCCAGGCGCCACCGAATATGCCCTGACATTCCACAGGTGTGCGCCTGCCTGCCCCATCTTCAGTACCGCCGCAGCGAGACCGAGGAGAACCGGGAGAAGGATCATCTCACGTGAAGCGCCTGACATGAGGATGGAGCCGAGTAGAAGAAATCCGGAAGCGGCTGCAAAGACCGCGTACCATTTTGCACCATTCCTGGCCGAAGCACCCTTGCTGACAGCAACAACAGCAGAGAATGCCGACATTTCCCAGAGCAGATAGAAGGTAAATCCGTTGCCTGCGAGAGGCAGTAGAGAGAGTGAAGCACCCGACAGAAGCAGCCATAACCAGTAACGCTTCTCACCCCTGATACTGTTGAAGGAGCCGACTAGAGCAAGCAGCGAACCAGCTGCGAAGATACCGGTGAAGAGCCAGGGGATGAAACCGGAGCCGAGCATGGCGCCGCTGAAATCGAGCATCGGCCACATTCTGTATGCGACAAAGCCGCTTCCAGCGATCAGGAGAAGTACGGACACCCCTGACTGGAGATTGAAATGTCGGGATACTGTTTCCTCTCCAGACCTTCCGGCCCAGAATCTGAGAAGATAGACCGCCTCGGCAAAAAGACCCGCAAGGACTATCCCAAAGAGAAGCGGGGATTCCTGAACCAGTACTGCCAGAAACCGGTATTTGGCCCAGAAGATAGGCAGTGGAGGCACTCCGACAAGTGCGAGTATCGGCAGGAGGAGAAGAATTGAACCTCTTCCTCGCCAGGAGTCCCCTCCGCCTGAATCTCCGAGCATGAAGAGACCAAACTTTGATATGGCGGCAAAGACGAGTATCAGCAGTGTGAGGAGGAGATATGTCTCTCCGG
>JAOZQW010000403.1 GCA_029932015.1 Candidatus Fermentibacteraceae bacterium | reverse complement strand
TATCCTCCTCCAGTCATTGCATTCCGGTGTATCGAACATGAAACTCAGCCAACTCCATGAACTGAGATATTCGAGCTTGTCCCACCGGACCCGGATGAATTGTTTTATGCTCCTGATGTAATGAAGAGCGCTGAATCCGCGGTTTCGAATGGAGAACCAGCTGAGGTTCCAGCGGTCCGATCGCCTGCTGCCGCGGAGATCTCTGAAGTCTGGAACCGCACCGCTTCCGTCACTCAGGTGAGTGCTTCTGGATCTCCGGAGCGGACCGCACGGAGAAAGAAGAAGCGTAAACGTAAACGTACGGTTCATATGAAGCCTCCAGCCCCGGCTTATGAACTGCCCCCGGCCAAAGCTTCTCTTCACCTGTATCTCTTTACTCCGACGGAAGGTATGGAGCAGAATGTGACAGAAGCGCTCGTGGAGGTGTTAGGGATGGATCCTGCCGCTGCGGCTGATCTCGTTACCCACTGTCCTGCATGGCTGGCCGGATTCCCGGATCATCGAAGAGCCATGGGTATTGCGAGGGTACTCGAGAACAGGGGAGCAACATTGTCCATAACCCGTGGTTCCCTGCCTGATGGGGGAGGGCCCGTGAGGTCGACACCGGGTTTCCAGACCTGGCTGGCCTCGAATGGATGATATCTGCGAGGCCTATCTCGAGTTCGGAGCACTCGAGAAGGGGTTGTCTGAACGGACTATCACAGCATATACAGCCGATCTGATTCAGTTCCAGGGATGGCTTTCCGAAAATGATCATTGCTCTGTCAGCAGAGCTGACACCGGCCAGATATCTGAATACATCAACTGGCTCTCTTCATCAGGCATTTCCGCTTCAAGTGTCCGCAGAAAACTTTCCACGCTCCGTGGACTCTACAGGTATATGCAGTCGGAGGGCTTCCGGGAGGATGATCCAGCGACCAGTCTCCACCCGCCCAGGATGCCGGACAGGCTTCCGCATGCTGTAAGCGTCGAGATCGCATCGAGGCTCATGGAAGCATGGACTGGGGATACACGGCTCTCGGTCAGGAATAGAGCTCTCATGGAACTTGCCTACGGTACAGGTCTGCGGGAGAGCGAACTCTCGGGTATCACCGTTGCCAGGATCCATCTTGAAGAAGCGTTTGTCCGTCCGATAGGCAAGGGATCAAAAGAGAGACTCGTCCCTCTCGGCGGACCAGCTGTAAGGTGGCTCACCGAGTACATTGAAAATGTCAGACCGGAACTCATCCGAAGAACCACACCAGCGCTGTTTCTGACATTCCGGGGGAACCCGATGTCAAGGATGACCGTCTGGAACATCGTCAGAAATGCGGCACTTCTAGCCGGGATCGAAGGAAGGATCCACCCGCACACCCTCAGACATTCATTCGCGACCCACCTTCTTCAGGGAGGAGCGGACCTCAGAGTTGTGCAGGAGCTTCTTGGACATGCGGACATAAGAACTACTGAAATTTACACAGGCGTGGACCGGACTTATCTGAAGGGCGTAATGGACCGGTGTCATCCGAGAGCGGTCGGCCATTGATCTGGTTCCCATCGGCTTTCGGCAGCCCCGCTGAACTCTCGAGACTGCTTTATCATACAGCGATCTGGAGCGGAGGTAGAGATTCCAGCGTCTGGATACGAGGGTCTGCCTCCCTGCGGACTCATGTCCAGGAAATATCGAGGAGTCCATCCGGAATGAGGGTGAGGGAGCTATCCAGGATACTGGGAAGACTTCCAGACCTTGGAGATCCATCCGCTGCCGTTGATCCTCGAACAGCATCGGAGCTGTTCAGAGCCTGCCTGCTTGAGGTGCCAGCCCTTCTGGAACTTGGCTATCCCAGGAGCGAGCCTCCTGTTTT
Source organism: Candidatus Fermentibacteraceae bacterium (assembly GCA_029932015.1). GTDB lineage: Bacteria > Fermentibacterota > Fermentibacteria > Fermentibacterales > JCC-6 > JAOZQW01. The sequence goes on along the minus strand of JAOZQW010000403.1, from coordinate 251 downwards.
CAGGACCAGACTGCCCGGACCGGCGATCAATTCAAGGCGGACAATGCGTCAGATACGATCAGCTGTGCATCATTTAGGCGGTGATTTCGAATTGCTGCGCTCGCTATTCCGTACAGGAGACCGTTCCCATCCCAGTCTCGAGGTCTCCTTCCATGTCTGGCCCCCACCTCCGGGGTCGGGAGACGGAAAAATTTTCCTCAGACTCGGCTGCAGCGGACAGACCGTGCCTTCCATCCTCCAGCTCAGTAGTT
>JAOZQW010000402.1 GCA_029932015.1 Candidatus Fermentibacteraceae bacterium | reverse complement strand
CCGATGATACCTACACCAAATTTGTCGCCTGCGAGATGGCGGTCGAGATCCCGGCCACTACGGATTCACTGATGGTGGCGGACAGGGAGGGTGTTCTCATCAGGGGAGTTATCAAGGGGGAATCGTTCGATCTGGTCGGACTCGAGGGCTGCGAGGTCCTAAACAGGTAGCAATCTGGATGCGGCGACGCACCGTCCTCTGTCAGGGCGTGCACCGCGAATTGAGCCCGAATTGAGTGAGGGAGGAAACAATGTTCCGAAGAAATCCTGTTCAGAATTTTATACGTACATTCGTCCGGCTCCTGATAGTCATACCGCTCTGGCTATTGCTTGTATGGCCCGATTTTCTCGGCTCCCATTACGAACCGGGAATGGACACTGTCTGGAGTATCGTGAAGACCATTGCCATCCTCTGGTTTGCCGGAGTGTTCGCCAAGATGTTCTATATCCTTCCGCAGTGGCAGAGAGTTGTCCTGCTCCGGTTGGGTCGATCCGTGGGTGCGCGGGGTCCCGGCTTCTTTCTGATCCCTCCATTCATCTACTCTGTGGCGAGGATACTTGACATCAGGATAACCACCTACGAAGTCAAAGCGACGAAGACCCTCACAAAGGACAACATCCCCATCGATGTTACCGCTGCGGTTGAACTTGAGATCGAGGATCCCGAGAAGGCTGCTATCGATGTCCAGAACTACTGGAAGACAACTGAGTGGGCATCAATGGAAGCCCTGAAGAGCACTATCGGCAGTAACGACCTGAGACCGCTTCTCAGTGAAACAGAAAGGATTGCAGCGGAGCTGAAGAAAGGCATCGACAGCGCAGCGAGTGATTTCGGAGTCAACGTAAGGGCCGTTCGCATCACCGACGTCGGTACTCCACCATCGCTTGTTGAGGAACTTGCGGTCATAGCCCGAGCCGAGCGAGCCGCCAAGGCGAAGAAGATCCAGGCCAAAGCCGAGGAAATAGTAGCCGTCTCTCTTGCAGAGGCCTCAAGAACGCTTGAGCAGCAGCCCAACGCCATGGAGCTCCGTCAGATTCAGGCTCTTCTGGATATCTCGAAGGAAGAGAGCTCCATGGTCATCGTCTATCCGATGTCGGGGATGATGGGTCAGCAGATAGCCGCAGCAGCTGCGGGTAATCAGGCTAAGAAGAAGCCCAAAGTTCATCCCACCGTCTTTGCGGAGGAGTAACTGACAGCTCGGGCTATACGTCCTCCGCAGTGTCTGAGAGGACGATCAGCCCCAGAAAGAGTCTCTTGTAAGAGATTTCGAAGCCCTGGTCGGTATCCAGGGACAGAGTGCTTATAGAGTCGTAGTACTCGCTGGGAATTGGAAAGAGGACCACGGTCTGCCCGTAGGGGACCGTGGTCAGCTTGTATTCCCATGTATCGACAAGAGCGGCTATCTCCTCGGATTTGAATCCCCCGCCTCCCCATGAGCAAAGCGTCTCAATAAGGATAGTCCTGTCATAGGGTACGTAGTCAATCCCGGGAGGAGATGGCAGATCCCCGGCGACCTGCGCCGGGCACATGAGTGAGTAGGCCTCCGGCCCCGAGAGAAAGAGCATTGCCGGGACATCAAGGTCTCTTACGAGCCAGTCGATATCCGCTCCATCAGGCGGCGTCCCAAACAGGTCATCCACCTGGCTCTCGTAGTAGATGAAACCCTCTTTCCAGTCATTGACCGAACCGGTGAGAATGAGGGATGGGGATGTGCGCCAGATATCCATAGCCCAGTCAAAATGGGTCTGGGGCATTTCGGGGTTGCGTTCCCCTTCCGGGAGAGTCTCTTCCTCGATATGGGGAATGCCCTCAACCAGCACAGACATCTCCTCAGGGAGGAGTACTGAACGTCCTTCGAACATCCAGATCGCGCTTGTTGGCATCCCTGTCAGATCGGTCTCCACCATATCCGGCTCAGGATAGGTTACGGTGAGATGTCCCTGTGGTGATGTAACGGTCAGCTGGCCAGTGAAGTCCGCTCCATGGAACCAGACCACAGGCGCTTCCACGCAGTAATCGATATCGTAGTATAGAGGCAGCTCGGGTCCTGCCGGCGCTCCAGAAGCCAGAGAAGTGTAGGCTTCTATCTCGACTA
>JAOZQW010000401.1:1426-2101 GCA_029932015.1 Candidatus Fermentibacteraceae bacterium | reverse complement strand
CTGCCGCCGAAAAGGTCTATCTGCCTGCCCGGCTCCGGCACGAGTGTACTGAGACAGACACCTATGAGCCTTATCCTTGAACGGATCGATTCCTGTGCCAGGGACCTGGCTGTGGCGTATATGACCCTGTCGCTGTCGGTGGGCTCGGATATCCTCCTTGCCCTGGTGCGCCTCTGGAGATCGCTCAGCCTGTACTTCAGCGTTACGGTAGTGCCCGCCAGCCCCTTGTCCCTGGCTCTGCGGGCGACCTTCTGGGCCATGAGGGCCAGTACAGGAAGGTAGTCCTCCGGCCTGGATACATCCGCGTTGAAGGTGTGCTCATTACCTATGGAGAGCGGCTGCCCTTCTACGTCACCGGGGACTACCGGAGAATCGTCCTCCCCCCTGCAGAGGAAGTAGAGTCCGTCACCATGCTTCCCCAGAAGGGCTCTCAGCTGCTGCCTGCTGAAGCGCCTGAGATCCTCTATCCTCTCTATACCCAGACTGAGGAAGCGCCGCTGTGATTTGGGGCCCACCCCCCAGATGGAGCCCACCGGGAAGCCCCCAATGTCCTCGGGCTCCAGGCGGACCACCCCCCTGGGCTTGGCCTGCTTCGAGGCCATCTTCGCCAGGAATCTGTTGCGGGCCACACCTATGCTGGCCCAGAGTCCGGTGGCATCGAGCACTGCCATCTGT
>JAOZQW010000401.1:0-1416 GCA_029932015.1 Candidatus Fermentibacteraceae bacterium | reverse complement strand
CCCGTCTTCCAAACTCTACGGGTGTACAGTCCATGGGTATCCGGCTCACATCCATGAAGGCCTCGTCTATGCTTACCGGTTCAAGGAGCGGGGTAAAAGAAAGGAGCACCTTCAGTATCCTTCTGCTGTATGAGGTGTAGCTGCCGTGGCTTCCCGATACGAGCACTGCATCCGGTGCCAGCCGCATGGCCCTGACCATGGGCATTCCGGCATGAACCCCTTTCTTCCTGGCCTCGTAGCTGCAGGAGGCGACCACCGAGCGGAGGCTCCTCCCTCCCACTACCACGGGAATACCCTCTAGCCAGGGGAAGGCGAGGCGCTCCACAGAAACGAAATAGGTATCCATGTCAACGTGGAAGAGCGTGCGGTGCTCCATGTCAGCCGCCCTCAGAGTAGTGACAGTCGAGGGTCCAGCTCAAATCTGAGGTATCGAAATGGATCTCGTAGACATCCTCACCTGTGGTCCTGACCACATAGTGATAGAGGGGGTAGACCCCCTCCCTGCTCTCCCAGGCTGAGGAGACCCTTATGATGTGATAGACCCTGCCGTTCCATCTGAAACGGCATGGCTTCACTGAGCCAGCCGAAAAATGCCCGATCATCTCAACAGGTTCACGGTACTCCCTGACCTGCATGACTCAGTACCGCCCCGCCCGTAAGCCGTATGGATACCATTGCGCCGCAGAGTGGTACGCCATCATCCGTCTCATTCACCCATCCTCCTCCGGTAATGAGAATAGTGAACAGATGTTTACAGGTCAAGTAGGTGATCGTGGGCGGCGGCCACTATTACGACTGGATTAACCGCTTCAGTTTTATTAATTTTGACAATTAAGTATCAAAAGTGAAGCCCGACCCTCAGTAGTGTCCTCCACATTGAAGACGGGGACGATGACCTGGATGGAGGTATCGATGGGATTGGCGGATTCAAGCCGCTCACGAATGGCGGCTAACTCGGCATCAGTCATCGTTCTCCTCCTCTCTTCCGGCATTTTTCCGCTTCCGGTAACCAATCCTGGCTGCAAGGAGGCTCAACTCGAAGAGAAGGTAGAGCGGAAGTGTGAGCATTACCTGAGTCATCGGGTCCGGAGGGGTTAGGATGGCCGCAATGATCAGGAGACCAACAATAATATGCCTCCTGTATTTCGCCAGCTGAGCCGGCGAGACCGCACCCATGCGGACCATCACCAGCACTAGCACCGGCAACTGGAAGGCTGTGGCAAAGACAAGGACGAACCTTCCAAGGAAACTGATGTAGTTGGAGAGACTCCATCCCCCTGTGATATCCCCTACTTCGAAGCTCCTGAATACGGTGAGTGCCGGCTCCAGCATGATGAACCAGGCAAATGCCGCGCCGACCAGAAAGAGAATAGCGCAGAGAAAGGCGGAGGCGACTGCGACACTCCTCTCCTTCCG
>JAOZQW010000400.1 GCA_029932015.1 Candidatus Fermentibacteraceae bacterium | reverse complement strand
ATGAAGCGCGGAGCATTCGATTATCTCACAAAGCCAGTCGATGACGAGCAGCTGCTGGAAGTCCTGAATTCGGCCATTGAGCACGGCATGCTCAGTGACTCACTGGACAGTCTTCCCAGTGAACTCACCCGGAAAGGCCTGGTCAATGAGGCAGCCTTCATGCATTTCCCGACGACAACCCCTGCAATGATACGTCTCTTCCATCAGGCCGAGAAGATGGCGGCGGGTGATCTCAGCGTCTTCATCTGGGGTGAGAGAGGGACAGGAAAGGAGGCTCTCGCCCGAGCCATCCATAACGCAAGTCCGAGAGTGGATGGTCCTTTCATTGCGGTGGACAGCTCCTCGCACACAAGTGATGGATTCTCATCGGAACTCTTCGGGCGCGCACAGGACTGGAAGGGGAATATGGCTGACCAGCCAGGTTTCCTGGAAACCGCAGCCGGTGGGACCCTTTTCATAGATAACATCGAGCACATGAGCCTTCCCGTGCAGGTCAGGCTCAAGAGAGTGATCCAGAACAACGAGTACTACCGCGACAGTTCTACCAGGATACTTCCCAGCAATGTTCGCATCATCGTCTCTTCCACGCATGATCTGACGAGTTCAAAATACAGGGACAGCTTCTCCAGAGATCTCCTGTATCATCTTATGGTCAATTCCATCAGGATCCCGCCCCTGAGGGAAAGGGTGGGAGACATCCGTATACTGGCTGAGCACTTCCTCATGGAGGAATGCAGCAGGCAGGCATGGGAGTCGGACGGCTTCTCGGACGATCTCATCATACTGCTTGAGCAGTATGGCTTTCCGGACAATGTGCAGGAGCTGCGGAATATCGTTGCCAGCGCGGTCGTGAACACCGAGAGCGGGTTGATCACTCCGGAAGCACTGTCCCCATATGTCAGAGAAAGGCTGATACCAGGAGAAGTGTCGGGTGATTTCGTACCTATGACGCTTCGTGAGGCCATGGCGGATCACGTCACCCGGACGCTTGAGTACTGCGGGGGACAGAAGGGGCAGGCTGCAAAGCTGCTGGACCTTCCCGAATCGAGGATCGATGAACTCATTCGGAGCGTTACTCCCGAGCAGTGAGCTCTTCAACTATGCATTTGATTCCCGGACAGCTCCGCTCTGCTCGGTGACACCATCCATAAGTACGCTTATCTTCACCGCATGTCACTGATCAAATGGGTTCGGGATATGCTTCTCCGTAAGGAGTCGATGACCGTCATGGTCATTCTCCTGCTGGCTGTGTTCATCCGTATTCCGGTTCTGATGAGGAATCCGATAGCTTCAGGGGACGGTATAGCTTCGAACCTGGAAGTGGCGGAGAACCTGCGTTCCGGTCAGGGATTCATGACCTTCAGGAAATGGACCCTGTACGATCCCTCTCTTGCGCCCCTTCGGCCTGAGGCCAACAGGCAGCCTGTACTCTCCTTCCTGCTCTTCCTGATATTCTCCTTTACCGGGGCGGCCTTCCTCCCGGCCCAGCTGACTGCACTCGTCATCGGCCTTGGCTGCATGATCATCTGCTGGTTATGGGCCAGAAGGATATTCGGTTCACTTCCTGCGATGTTCATGCTGCTCGTTCTGTCGATCCATCCTGTATTCGTCTGGTATTCCGTGCAGCCTGACAGCCTCCTGCTCTTCACAGGACTCTTCTTCCTCATCCTGATGACGGCGGACAGGGAAGAGCTGAGTTTCAGCAGAACAGCTGCTCTCGGTGCCCTTACGGGTCTTGCATACCTGGTCCGTACACAGGGGCTCCTGCTTGCTTTCGCAATTGGAATATGGGTCCTTGTCAGGGGCGGTCCCCGCAGAATACTGAAGGCACTTTTACTGACCGCTGTGTTCGTCGCCGTCTGCGCTCCCTGGTTCATCAGGAACCAGCAGGCTTTCGGTTCTCCCCTTTACTCGCAGAACAAGCAGTTCCTGCTCAACGAGAACCACTGGGCGACCACTGAGATCAGGGAGTCTGCTCCCAGCCCAACAGATATGCTTCGGAATCAGGGTCCTGGCGCAGTCGCATCCTATCTTGCGAAAGGCGTTCTCAGACTATTCGAACCTCTTACTACGGGAACCTTGCACAGGGGGGAGGTATTCGGGC
>JAOZQW010000399.1 GCA_029932015.1 Candidatus Fermentibacteraceae bacterium | reverse complement strand
CCGGAAATGGGCCTCGGATATAACCAGAAGACTACCATTTGCCCCAGCTGCGATCACATGGATAAGACTATTCGGAGCCCCCGCTGTACTTGTGCTGATCTACAGGTCCGTGAATCCTCAGATCCTCTTCTGGACAATCCTGATCTGCTCATTCTCAGACTATTTCGATGGCTGGCTGGCAAGAAGGCTCAGAAAGACATCTTACCCTGGGAAAGTACTGGATTTCATTGCAGACAAGCTCTTTCTCTCCGTAACCCTCTTTTCACTCTCGATCATATCCGGCCTGATAAACACGACGGCAGCAAGTATCCTCGCCGGCTACCATCTACTTCTTCTACTTGTCCTCGCCTCGATATCCTGGAGCATCTCACTGCCTATCGTTACCATAACAACTGCAGAGAAGCTTGCCGTTCTCTTCAGCTATCTCCTCGTTGTTGTCGCGGCTGGAGGAGCTGCTTTCCCCGGAAAACAGATATTCGGCTCCCTTCTCTGGCCAATGACCATATTTGCAGTCCTGTCGGCTCTGACGAGCCTTCTAAGCTACCTGAGACTCCTTCGCCGATTCCTGGCAAGGGTAGTACTGGAGTGAGAACATGAATCTGATGGCTATTCTGCTACTGCCCGTCCTTCTCCTCGGAGATGGAGAGACACTTGAGTGTGACGGAATGTACGCTTTGGCTGGAATATCCTACGAGGAGGACGGCGACATCGCCGGGCAGATCCGTATACTGTCCAGATTCCTGGAGGAATCGCTCTATGCAGGAGAATCACAGCATGCTTTCATGCTGATCCAGACACTTGAGGCATATCCTCTCAATATCGGATATATCGATTTCTGGTGGGCCAGAATGGCCTGGGTTATGGGATTGCCTGACCTGGCATGCCGGAACTTGGAGGATATTGCAGGAAGCAGTGAATGGCTCTCCAGCAGGGCTTCCGGCCTTGCCGATCAGTACAGGGGAGCTCCTGATGAAGCGATGGAGCATCACCTCACGGCCTGGGAAAATGCAGGATCTGAAAGAGAACGATTCTATTCAGCTCTTGATATGGCTTTCACTCTGATCCAGTCAGGGGATCATCAACAGGCTGAACTAATTTCAACAAGACTTGCGGTTTCCTTTCCGAATGACGGTCTCCCGATTGTATCCCTCGCGCTTGCATTGCAGGGACAGGAGCGTTTTGGCACGGCCATGACGGTCCTGCAGGAACTGGCTTCGGATTCTGCGAGTACGGGAATTATGCGATCAATGGCAGCTGCTCTTCTCGAAGAGATGATATGAAACGTCTACTCGGAAGGCTGCTGCAGAATGTGCGGCAGGCAGATAAGGATCCCTCCTTGAAGAGACCTCTTCACCTTCCTGTCGATATAGCTGAGCCTTCCGGCATCTTTATCTACAGCGGACCGGGCGAAGCCGATGTGTGGCCTGCCCTGTATCTCTCCTGCAGCCTACAGCGGGCTTACCGGAACGTCGATCTCACGGTTGTCTGCAGGATCGAGGACAGCGCTCTCTTCTCGATGCTCGACTGGAAGCCTGGGATACTGACCTATGAGGGCAAACCCACGATCCCGCCGATGCAGCCCGACGAACCCCCGGGACCCGGGACACTCCTCTTTCATCCATATCTGAAACTCGACTCGGATGCCGCAGCCCTTATCCGGAGTTCAGGAGCCGGTATCAGGATCTCACCAGCGGCGAACAGATCACCTGATCTGAATATCTCCGTGCGTACGGGTGCGGATAATTACCCTGCTGTCCTGCACAGGATGTGCACTGCTCTCGGGATACCCCCTGATACTGACTGGGTACCTGTTATACCAAGGCAGGTCCAGGAGAAGGTTGCTGACTTCATGGCACCCGTTTCAGGACGCACACTGCCATACATTGCCATGACGCAGAGGACTATTTCCATTCTCGAGAAGCACAGAGCGGAGATCCCGTTGAGAACTGTCGCGATCGCCGGAAAGAACGCCGAGATACAGAATATTGACAGGGAGATGAGAACCGCCATTACCGCCGGCGCCTCCGCCGTCATCACCGACGATCCCGGACTCTGGGCGGACGCGAGAGCTCTTGGTGTCCCCACCGTCGGTCTTGACACTTCGGGA
>JAOZQW010000398.1 GCA_029932015.1 Candidatus Fermentibacteraceae bacterium | reverse complement strand
CTGAACTCATGAGACTCTACGATATCTGGGCCGAGTACAACCTCTTCCCGGTCTACCTCGATGCAGGCACAGAAACAGAGCAGAACTGGGCAGTCGAGATCATGAATAGAAGCCTCGCAACAGCAGAGCCCGACCCCCAGATACTGAACTACTACGCATGGACCCTCGCAGAACGCGACCTCCAGCTCGAAAGAGCAGAGGAGATGGCCCGTCAAGCCATCGCACTAGCCCCGGAAGACTCCAATATCATGGACACCCTGGCAGAGGTCCTATTCAGACAAGGTGATGCGGAGTCAGCCATAGAGTGGGAGATGCGAGCTCTTGAACTCTCTCCAGGTGATGACTACCTGGAAGGGCAGCTGGAGAGGTTCAGGGGAGAGGATTAAGCAGAATACTGGAAGAGGGAGTTGCTACAGCGACTGTCCCTTCTCAGTAGAGCTGTGTATTGACGTAATCAGTTAAAGTATCATATCATCAGAAGTAATAATGTAGGATATACATCGGTATTCACTCACATGCATCGTAGTTGAGTCGATATCCAGCACCAAGGGACGAGTCTCGTCCCCTGAACAGAAAGGCAGATCATGAAGAGCTATAGCATTCTTCTGGTTGCTCTCTTACCTCTTGCGATTCTCTCATCCACCGCCACGGCGTCAGATGACACCACATTCGGTGGTACCGGTCACGGAACGGTCGTCCCGGGTGGTTCACCACTCTCGCCCCCTTCCCTGGTCATCTCCTTCAGCGATGCGATCCCGATGCACAACATGGGCATCGCATCCGATGACACGCACTACTACACCTGCAACGGTGGAAGTTCTTCCGTGGGTCAGATCAACATCTACGACCACTCAGGCGCCTTCATCCTGTCAACTGCTGTCACACTCAGCATGCGCGCAGTGCTGTTCAACCCCCTCGACGACCAACTGTACACGAAAGCGAACAGCACCGACCTCTATCAGGTCGACCCGGTCTCCGGGAACTACTCTATCCTCCATTCCGGGATCTTCGCCGCAAACCAGAGTAGCGTGGCGATCACACCTGATGGCCTGACCCTGATAGAGAACAGTGGTGGCACGGTGTACTTCTATAGCTTCGCCACCGGTGCGCTACTTGACACGATTACAGGCTTCAATTGCGGTGCCTACCCCACGGATGTGGCGGTGGGAACCGACGGAGAGAGGATATTTACCTGGGACGGAACTCAGGTATGGGTATACGAGATGGACGGTACCCCCATCGAGAACTATTCCATCCCGAACGGTCATTACGGCTTCTCGCTCAAGTTCGTCAATGGGCTGCTCTTCACATCCGACGATGGTGGGGGCGGGACCGGTACGTGGTACGGCTACGACGTCGGAGAGACCCCTCTTGCAAGGTCAACCTGGGCAACCATAAAGAGCTCATTCGAGTAGGGAACGGCAGAGCAATCTCTGACGGTGTGCACTCCTGCAGGGGGCTGTCCGGCCTGCGCGGATGAGATGCCTGCGTAGACTTCCCCGTTTGAGACACATCTGTTAGAGTGATATTTTCTGCAACTTGTGCCTTTCCCTTTTCCGGGACACCGAATCGAGGGTTACCTTTGCTGTGGGTGAATGAGGTGACTGCAGAAGGGACACGCGGGGCATCATTGCTCTGTAAGCTTCCGTAGGAGAATGTGTGACAGGTGCTGAATAGGACCGAAATCCTACTCAGTATAGGATAAGATAGTCAGTTGAGCAACAAGTATCACGAATAATACACATAAGTTCAGATTCGCTCTGACTCTGGGAATATGGTGGACGCGGGTGTTTAGGTTGGCAAAGGAGATATGCGATGTACCCTACTCATCTACGAGATCTTCAACTGGCTGGGATTTTTTAACAGCCATTTTAGGTGCTGGCCTAGTCCAACTCTTGAGATGCTGGACGATTCCCTGGTAATACATCAAAAGCATGTTCTCAATAGTGACAATGAAGTGCTTCCGACTGCTGAAATTCCGCCCGAGATCCTTTACTTGCACGATTGTAAAATCCTTGATCTCACGTCCTACAAGTTGCTCCCAAGCCGTTTCAATATAATCCAAAGTCAGTCTTTCTCGCTTGCTGGAGAATTTGATGCCGATACCGA
>JAOZQW010000397.1 GCA_029932015.1 Candidatus Fermentibacteraceae bacterium | reverse complement strand
CACCACCTATGTCGAGGTTGGTGCATGGGGCGGTAACTCAACTGACTGGTGGACCACCAGAATATATCTCGCTCCTTATCTGGCCATGGTTGGCTCTGATACAGTTGTCTTCAGGTGGAGGATGGAAGCTGATGGCAGCTCCTCCAGTTATGGGGGCTGGAATGTTGACAGCATCGCCTGCTTTTCATCCACAGTACCGCTGCCGGAGATAGTCACTCCGATAGGTGGGGACTATACACGTGGAGACGGTATTGTTTATATACCTGCGGATGAGCATGCAACCTCGCGTCCGGTATCCGTACAGGGCATCAGCCCGGCGATAGTACCGGAAGTGGAGGACAGGCGCACCCATGCGCCACTGAGATGACTTGAACGGGGAGGGATTGGCTAGAAAATGATAATACGCAGATTGCTATTACCTGTTGCGCTTATGTTGGTGCTGGCTTCATGCGGGGAGAGCCCTGAAGCCCCGGGTAACGACATGACCATAACCGTGATCCAGCCACCGGCTGAGGGTGTCCAGGCAGACTCATCGTATACAATTGTCTGGGAAACAACGAACGTCGTGGCAGGAGCCACAGTGACACTTGCGTATGATACTGATACCAATCCCTCCGTCGGCAGGACACTGATAGAGTCTGATCTCGACAATAGCGGTACTTATCTCTGGGACTCGAAATTCGTCCCCGAGGGCGTCTACTATGTATATGCCCTTATCTCAAGTGGGACGAGTTCAGCCAGTGATTACAGTGAAGGCACCATCACGTTTGAGCATCCATGGGCCGATCCGAAGATCACGGTCCGGACACCTCCTGTTGAAGGTGCAGAAGCGGATTCTGTCTTCACAATCAAATGGGCTACCGAGTACTTCAAGAATCCGCAGATAAACCTTTACTTCGAGACTGATACCACCCTGGTGGATACAGTAGGGATTGTGAAGGGCCTTGATGATACCGGTTCCTACGAATGGGACTGCTCTGCAATTGGCACAGGCCAGTACTACATTTATGCAGTTGCGACTGAATCCAGCGGAGGCCACGATCAGGAAGGCAGTGCTGCAGTTATTTCCGCTCCACTGTCCATTGGTGGTTCGCGGGACGACAGTGTTGCTGTTGATCACAGTCCAGGCACGCTGATCATCAATCATGGTGGCAGTCTTCCGCAGATCACCGTCCTGACACCTCCGAAGGAAGGCGCGACAGCGGACACATCATTCCTGATACGCTGGACGGAAGTATCTCTTGGCGATGTTCTTGTTGACCTCTACTATGACACGGACACCGTGCCTGGGACCGGACTCGTCCAGATCGTCGCAGGTCTCTCCGATACTCTATCCTACAATTGGGACTGCAGCGCCATCACCGATGGCAAATACTACATCTTCGGTGAGGTGAAGGATGTCAGCGGCCGACTGCTTGGTGATTTCCGGGCAACAGGAACTGACTACAGCGATGGTATCCTTGCCATTGACCATACCTCTGGATTTACCTTCCGTATCACTGAGCCTGGAGCCGGCGGTGCGATCGCGGATTCAACGTATACGATCCGCTGGATGACCGATGTCCCCGGATCGGAATTCGTTGATCTGTTCTACTCAGCTGACACTCTCGGTGGAGAACTCTTCCTGGTCGTTGATGATGCTCCGAATACTACCAAGTACACCTGGGATTGCTCTGCGGTTCTCGAGGGGAACTGGTGGATATTCGGCATTATCGAGATGGCTTCCGACACTCTCGAATCCTGGAGTCCAGGTGCTCTCACAGTCGAGCACAACGCCTTCTCCATGGAGGTCACCGCCCCTCCTGATACAGGGGCGACAGCGGACAGCAGCTACACAATAGAGTGGATCGCCCAGGGACCCGATAGTGCAGTTGTTGATCTCTACTACGATACTGATAAAGATCCGGTCATGATGGACGAGATAGTCCTTGGGCTGGATAACACAGGCAGCTACGAATGGGATATCCTCTACATGCTTGAGGGTGAGTTCTACATCTACGCTCACATTCGTAATCCCTCCACAGGAATTGGGTTCCTGACCCGGCTGGGTGCTGACGCCGGCGCAGCTGCTTACAGCGACAGCACTCTGACTATAGATCATGAGGGAGTAT
>JAOZQW010000099.1 GCA_029932015.1 Candidatus Fermentibacteraceae bacterium | reverse complement strand
TGCTTCTTGTACTCGGATTGCCATCAAGCGAGGGGGAAGACACGCTTTTCACGATAGAACTGCCAGTGCAGCTTCTGAACACCGCAAGTGGCTCGATGCTGGACTAGCCTGCGGTTCGGATTCTCCCGCCAGCTATCATTCCGCTCACATAATGGACAGCAGTGATCTCCACCGCTGCAGTGTGGCCCGGCGTGTGAATGACAGTGATCCTCTCACCCTCAAGCTCAAGCTGATCCATGTTCCTGAGAACCTCGAATGCAATAAGATCAGCATCAGTCTTTTCGAGAAGCTCAAGATTACCACAGGTATGATCGGCGTGGGAATGGGTGTTCGCAACCCATCGGAGATCAAGCCCGGAGGAAGACAGGAATTCCAGCATTTCCGCTGGAGCTCCGCCATCCACGGCTATTGCGTATGAATCGCCGTACAGCAGATAACCAAGATTATCCCTGGAATATCTGAACTGCTTCAGTTCCATCTTCCCCTCCTCGAACTGAGAAGAGCCCGGCCAAAGTGGCCGGGCTCTCACAAAACGTACAGATACTGCTGCCTAGAACTGCGCCTTGATCTCGGCCCAGGTACTAGCCTGGAGTGACACGAAGTTGTCCGGAGTCAGGATAGTGCATCCGGAAGGAGCAGTGACTGACAGGTCATCCACCCAGACCGCATCACCCGCGGAAGAGTAAGTGCGCATCTCGATGATAAGGCCGGTATGACCATCAGCAACGGTCCAGGTGTAGCCTGTCTCATCCCATCCGGTGCCGGGACCGTAATCAGTTTCACCACTGGCGCTGCCGTTGTAACCCATCACGTCACCGGGATCATCATTCCAGTGTCCCCATATCCTGCATGATGGAGAGGCGCTGGGAGTCGTGTCATAGCGCCAGATAGAGGCCGTAACCTCATCACCATCCTGAAGACCGAGAACCCAGACAATGTATGCTGCGGGAGTACCAGTGGGTGAATTGTCCTCGAGGTAGAGAGACTGCGATCCACTATGAACTGGATCTGTAGCAATTGCCACATTCATGGGTGGCTCACCTGTGCCATAGAGGGCAAGGACTGTCTCCGTCCCCTCCCAGCCATAGGTGACCGTGTCCGCAAAAGCGAGCTGGGCAGAAGCCAGCAGAACAACAGCAAAGAGAAGATTCTTCATTCTACACCCCTTTCAATACCATAATGCACTTCGACTATCTTACATCATAATCTACGAATTTCCCATCGATTGTCATCCGTCATTTACTGGAATTTCAGTTTGACCTCACCTCTGTCTGTCAACCAGTCTCCATCCCGCTGGAAGAAGGAGCGATGCGGTCAGAATCTTGAAGAGATCTCCGGGAATGAAGGGGATCAGACCATAACTGAAGACATCAGATGCCCCTGTGAACCTTGAGAGCCAGATGATCCCAGGAATGTAGATCACAATGGAGGCGATGAACATTGCTGCTGCTGTTGTATAGACCCGCCTGCTCCATCCCCTCTCGCAGAGAAGACCGACAATAAATGCAGCCGGTATGAAGCCGGCCAGGTATCCTGCTGTCGGACCTGCGAAAGCGGTCAGGCCCGAGGCACCCCCGGCAAAGACAGGAAGACCCGCAGCTCCCATCGCGAGATAACCCGTAGCACTAAGGCTGCCTCTGGCAGAACCCAGCAGAGCGGCGGTCAGAAAGAGTCCGAGTGTCTGCCCCGTAAGCGGAACAGGCCAGGCAGGTATCTCGATCCTCGCGCAGATGACCATAAGCGCCGTACCGCAAACCACTGCGAGCAGGCTACGCGCGATGCCATCGGAGGAGAACAGTCTGTCCGCGAGTACCGCAGATCCGTTGGAATTGTATCTCATCTCAGAACAGCTCCGTTTCATCGGTCAAATGAAGATCACATATCCATAACGTGATCAGGCGGAATTGCCGCCGTTCATCTTCTCGGCATACTCGAAGAGACCGCCGGCAATATAGATATCCCTTGCTACTGTGCTCATCGGCAATCCCTGGTAGGTGGTTCCTCCTGAGGTCAGGACACCATTCTCCAGGTCGAGTACGGCATCTGAGAAATGATTGAACAGACTGTCCGGGAGCCCGGGCAGTTCTACGATCGGGAACCCGCTGTTTATCGCATTCCTCTTGTAGATCGCACCAAAGGACTTCGCCGCAACCGCAAGAACACCCAGCGCTCTGAAGCAATCCACCGCATGCTGTCTCGAACTGCCTGAGCCGAAGTTCTCCCCGGCAAGAACGATGTCGCCTGGCTTCGCCAGTGCAGCAAAGTCCTTGTAGCCGGCTAGATTGCCGAACGCATACTGCCCCATCTTATCCACATCGGTAACAGCGAGATGGGCGTTATGGTAGATCATGTCTGTGTCTATATCCCCGAAGAGCCCATCCTCCTCGCGGAGGACCCAGAGTCTTCCGTTCAAAGTGAGTTCATGCGACATCACTCCACCTCCTCCAGCTCGGATATACTGGCGATCCTGCCCAGTACGGCTGATGCAACAGCCGTTCCTATCCCTGCAAGGTAGGTCTTTCCCCTGCCCTGCTTGCCGGCAAAGTTGCGGTTGGATGTACTCACCTGTACTTCACCAGTACCCGTCATTCCGATCTGTCCGGATGCGCAGCCACCGCATCCGGCATTGCTGACACTGCCTCCTGCATTGAATATGTCCTTCAGCAAACCCTCTTCGAGAAGTCTGGACCACGTCCTGCGTGTTGCGGGAACAACTTTGAGCATTACACCGGGGGCAACTTTCCTGCCGCGAATGAGCTCTGCAGCAAGACGGAGGTCATCGTACGTGCCGTTGGTGCAGCTGCCGATGAACACACCGTCTACTTTTACGTCTTCAAGGTCGGAGATGCAGTGCACATTGGTCGGACTGTGAGGCACGGCGACGAGCGGCTCGAGGCCATCGATGTCAAGAACGTACTCTTCCTCGTATGTGGCGTCGTCGTCAGCATAGACGGCTTCCTGCCTGGTCATGTCGAAGTACTTCAGAACTGTTTCATTCGGCGGGATAAGCGCTATAATGGCGCCCATCTCGGTGGCGAGACTCGAAAGCGTGATACAGTCGCTCAGCGTGGCGGAATCGGCCCACTTACCATAGATCTCAACTGATTTCCCGAGGAGCTCGTGAGAACTGAACCGGCGCAGCATTGCAAGCGCCACATCCTTGGCCTCAGTGCCGGGAGCGGGTGTTCCATCGAGAGTTACTTTCACCGAGGACGGAACCTGAAACCACACTTTCCCTGTCTTGAAGGAGTAGGCAATATCAACATCACCCATTCCCTGACCGAAAGCACCAACACAGCCCATGATGTTGAGGTGACTATCCGTGCCAACGGTAGTGGTCCCGGGGCGGCCCATGCCCTCCTCAATGACCACGTGAGAGCCGATACCGGCATCCACATCGTAGACTTTGAGACCATGCTTTCGCGCAAATTGGCGGATCCTGTGCTGGTTGTCAGCATAGGGTATGGTGTTCGCGGGTACATTGCAGTCGAAAGTGAAAAAGGTCTTCTCAACATCTGATACCGGTGACTCACCGCCGTACTTCTCGAGGTCAGCTACAACGCTCGCACCGGCGAAGTCACGGGCTGTTCTATTGTCGATATCTATCCAGACCACGTCCCCGGCGCTGCAGTCATTCCCGCCATGTGAGGCGAAAATATTCTCTAAGAGTGTTCTGCCCATTTCTGCCTCCAGCTGATCAAGTCTGTGTGCCACTTGCCCCTTGGGTCCCTTCCCAGCAGAACGCACTTCAGGAAGGTTTCAGGGAGTCCCTCTTTCTCATACCTTTTCCTGTATCGGGCCGTGTCCCAGGGCACTCTGTGCCATGAAACTGACATGGAGCCTTCATCATCCGAACCGAGTATCATCAGAGTCGCCTTTCCCGGCAGTGTCCCGCCTCCAACGCTCCCTGGATTGAGAAGCAAACCTCCGGGCCTGCTGATCAAAGTCATTTCGTGCGTATGGCCGGCCATGAGAACATCGCACCTCGAACTCTCCAGCAAGTGATCGGCAACTCCCCTGCTCTCATGTCCCGGAAGTTCCCCCGTGATGTCCCCGGGGAGACCATGGACGCATAGGATGCTCTTGCCCATGTCCTCGAAACGCAGCTCCATCGGGAGCTTCCTGAGATATCTGAGCCTCTCGGAACCTAGTTCATCCGAGGTCCAGCTCAGAAAATCTCTGGCAAGGTCCCCCCACCAGCCAAGCTCAAACCGGTCGCCGGTCTGACTCCTTCCCCTGCCAACCGCCCTGTCGCAGTTGCCCTGGACCGTATCGATGTCCTTCTCCATGATGAAGTCGACCACTTCCCCGGGATAGGGTCCGAACTGGACAAGATCCCCGAGACATACGGTGCGATCGACTCTCTCTTCCTCAAGTAATGCCCAACAGGCCTCGAGCGCGGGAAGATTCCCGTGTATATCCGATATGACTCCGAGTTTCACGAAATGAAATCCCTTTCATACAACAGCACTTCCGCCGTCAACTCGGCATGAGGAGCTGTATTCCCTGCAGTCAGTTCGAGAAGCCTATCTGCATCCCCGGATTCAAGTGCAATCCTCATCTCCGCTCCGCCGGCGAGGATGTCGATCGGCGGGAGAACCCGCTCGTATTCGTAGGGCGGCGGATTCAATGTGGTCCGGGAATATCTGAAAGAATGGAGCAGTATGCCCACCCCGGTTCTCAGCGGTCTGAAAAGTTCCCTGTCGGTTACATGTATCTCAGCTCCCCGGCATGTCTCGCCAGCGTGTTTATTAAAGGTGGGGATGAATTCGTGGGGTCTGAGTAGAGCTCCATCCATCCAGACCGTACCGTTAAGCTCATCCGCCAGCTCCCGGCCATCCAGCCAAGGGGCGCCGAATACTTCGAATGGTTTTGTGGTCCCCCGTCCCTCTGACAGGTTCGTAGCCTCAAGCAGACACATCCCGGGGTAGACAAGAGTCGTCTCCCTTGTCGGCATATTGGGTGATGGGTAGACCCAGGGAAGGGATGTGGGATGGCCGCTGCCTGTCCAGTTCTTCATCCGGATGACCTGAGGCTCGGGGAGAGAGTCCAGCTTTGCGAAAAGAATGGCCAGTTCCCCAATGGTCATGGCGTGCCGAACGGGGATTGGGTACATGCCGACAAAGGAAGCAAAATCAATATTCAGCGGCTTCCCCTCTACGATGGCCCCGCCAAGAGGGTTTGGGCGGTCAAGAACAGTGACTGGTATCCCGCAGGCCGCGCAGCTCCGCATACAGAGCGCCATTGTGTAGATGTAAGTGTAGTACCTCGATCCAACATCCTGTAGGTCAACCACCAGACGATCGACACCGTCCAGCATGGCGGGGCGGGGCTCCCTTGTCTCCCCGTAGAGGCTGTGGACTGGAATCCCGTAGACAGGATGTCTGTATCCGCTCCACTCGATCATGTTGTCCTGGGTCTCACCGAAATAGCCGTGCTGAGGTCCAAAGATCGAAACCAGATCCGAGCCGGGGAGCGAGGCGATGATATCCACCGAACTCCGGCAATGCCGGTCGACGGCAGCGTAATGAGAGAGAAGTGCGAGTCTGCTTCCTGGTAGCATTCCCGGACGAATGAGGTCAAGCCCGGTCCTGCAGGTGCTCATAGGTTCATCCAGATGAACTCTTCAGTCATTGGTATTTCAGAACTCCAGCGAATCCCCGCGGAGCAGGAGAGATACGGTGTTATCAAATCTCCTCCGGATATCCTCGGTTATCTCTTCTCGAAGCCAGGGCTTCAGGTGGAATACATGAACCGGGATGCTCTCGTCGCCAAGCTTCCGCAGCTCATCCTGAAGGAGTCCCGGAGTGAGATGATCGCTGGCTATGGCCACATCCCTGAGCCGGTCGGGAAAGGATACTTCAGCGACTACGAACCGGAGGTCCTCCATCTCTGAAGCTCTCTCCCAAATTGTATTTGTCGGACCTGTGTCACCGGTGTACAGGATCGATCCGGTGTCGGAGCGAAAAAGGAATCCCCTTCCACCGGCTCCATGACAGACTGGTTCCATCCAGGCCTTCAACCCGCCTGGAAGGTCGAACCACTCCCTGTCTCCTGGTGAGGAATATACAAGCGCTGGACCCGATCCGGTCCTGATCCTGCTGAAATCAGGCCATATCAGATCATTCATGTAGTGCTTCCTGACACTTTCAAGGCAGGCCATGCTGCCCATCACCCTGAGTGGTTCTCCGCGAGTGGAAACGGTTGCATCAACCATGAAGCCAAGCTCAAGAATGTGATCAAGATGTGAATGCGTAAGGAGGACCAGCTCTGTGGACAGCTGCTGCTCAGGTGCAAGCATTGATGCTGACCCGGCGTCAAGCAGCACCGAATCACCGATGAGCATAGTGCAGAGATTCGATCCCTGCTGCTTGGAGCCGTCCACTCCAACTGCTTCAAACCTCATACAGTGCCTGCCGTAATTTTCCTTGGCATGAACGGGCTCAGTCTTGTTATTACCTCGTAGTTGATCGTACCGGCCCACTCCGCCATTGTCTCTGCGGAGATCACTTCGTCCTGATCACGGCCAAGGAGGACCACCTCATCTTCAAGTGCCGCTTCCGGTATGTCAGTGAGATCAACCATGATGAGATTCATGCACACTCTACCAAGAAGCGGTGCCCTCTTGCCCCTTACAAGTACGTGAGCCCTGCTCTCAAGACCCCTGTCATAGCCATCGGCATAACCTACAGGGATCACTCCGAGCCTGGTCTGCCGGCTTGTGCGGTAAGTGCAGCCATAGCCGATATAGCTGCCTGCGGGAAGGAGTTTTATCTGTGCCAGTCTCGTCTTCCAGGAAAGCACCGGTCTGAGCTCAGGGAGAATTCCTCCGGACTGCCTTGCCGAGAGAAAGGTCTCCCTCGACGGCCATAGTCCGTATAGTCCTATCCCTGCTCTGAGCATTGTGAAATGCGTTTCCGGGAAGAGGACTGTGGCTGCGGTACATGCGGTATGGATAACTGCCGGGTCCGCTCCGGCTTCCCTCGCCGATCTCAACGCTTCCCTGAATCTGCCGAGCTGCTCCTCCGCGTACTCGTGATTGAGCGTGTCCTCGATGTTGGCAAAATGCGTTGATAGACCCTCTATCTCGATATGAGGAGTGGAGAGCACCCTGTCTATGAATCCTGGCAGTTCATCAGGGAGGATCCCCTGCCTGCCTGTGCCAGTCTCAACCTTTACATGAAGCCTGGCGATACTGGATGGGGAAACCACTTCCTGAAGTCTATCAAGAGTCTGGATATTGTATACGGTCAGTCTGAGATCAGCCTCGATAGCCTCTCTCAGATTGTCGAGCAGAACATGACCGAGCAGAAGGACAGGTCTGGTGACACCGATGTCCCTGAGCTCCAGCCCCTCATCAAGTGAATTCACGGCAAACCAGTCCGCGGATGGAAGAAGGCGTACTATCTCCCTGACTCCGTGACCGTAAGCATTGGATTTGACCACAGCGCAGAAAAGCGGTTTCCTGACGCCCGAACATGTACGGAGCTGTCTCAGGTTCCAGTCGGGGGCCGAATCATCCAGCTCAATCCATTTCAGATAATTCATAAGCTTATCTATAAGCCCGGCGAATGGGGCATGCAAGGATAGTATGTCTGATCCAGGAACATCAAGCGGCAGTGCAATTCTCCAAATTGTCATGATGCAGGGAAGTCTGCAGTAATTATCGGAAGAGACAGTTCGCGGACAGGGACTTACCTCATCAACGTGATCTTCCGCACTATCGTCTCTTCCCCCTGCACAAGCCGCAGAAAATAGAGACCCGTGGAAAGGGGTGTGATATCCCATGAGAAGGAGATGGATGAGATGATCTCTCCA
>JAOZQW010000098.1 GCA_029932015.1 Candidatus Fermentibacteraceae bacterium | reverse complement strand
TCATCTGTGCAGCGATGGGTGAGTGCGCATATGCTCTGATCGTTCCGATGTTGACAAACGTGCTCCCCCAGCCGAGCAAAAGCCTTGCCCTCAGCATGAAGAAGAGTTTTCCCAGGAAAGCGGCAAGTCCTTCACCCGGATTGCCATTGAAGAAATTGACCCCGACCCTCAGACCGGTCTTCCTCGCCGCCCTGACCGCCGGGTAGAGTCCTGAAGCGCTCCCTCTCTTGCCAAGGAGCCGAAGTCCTTTGTCGGTGAAGGCATCAGGTGAGAAATCAACATTGACCGCGCCTGCATCCCGCATTCTTCGGAGCTGGTCAGGTGTGACCGACTCGTCCAGCCAGGCTCCCCATCTCAGGCCGAGTCCGGCAGAGCGTATGGCGGTAATGAGCTGCTCGAAATACTCCTCAGGGGCATTGAATACGGAATCCACGAACATGAATTCCTTCACTCCCAGCTCATTCAGGCGCCTGAGTTCATCAATGACATGTTCAACCGGTCTTAGTCGGAATGTCTTCCCGCTCAGATAGCCATATGTGCAATATGTGCAGCTGAAAGCACATCCCCTGCGGCTCTGGACACCGATACCACCGTTCCGTTCGTAGGGCGCGGGATCGATGAAGGTGTAATCAGGAGGCTTCATTGCGCTGATGTCGGCCCTTCCCCATGGCAGCAGTCTTCCTCCGCTCCATCCTGGGATGCCTAAATCAGTCTCCAGATGTGCAAGCAGTGCAGGGAGGGTCTCTTCCCCTTCTCCGGGAAGACCGAAATCCACTCTCGGGAAGCGTTCGAGGATGAGTTCAGGATATATGGAAAATCCGGTCCCCCCCAGCACGACGGTTCCCTCCCAGTCCTCCAGCTTCTCCATAACAGCAGCGAATGGTTCGATATAGGAGAAAGTCACCGGATAGGAGCTGTCGTCAATGTTCCTGAGCGAGATGCAGATGACATCCGGGGTGAATTGATCCAGCATCCTCTCCAGGGCAGGCAGGGAGTTCTTCTCCAGACTCTGATCAATGAAGGCCAGGCTGTGCTCCGCGAGCTGACCCGCAAGAAATGCAAGGCCAAGGGGATATATGGGAGCTTCAGGTCGTCCGGTAGGGGATTGAACAAGCAGTACTTTCAATTGTGATCCCTCCCCCTTTCTGCGATTTCCCGGAATCCGCTTTTTGTGTATGATTAAATCTATGCGAAAATGTCTTGGAATCACAACGGCCCTGCTGATGCTGCACCTCTTCGCAATTGCGCAGGGGGGAGCAGTGTCCGCTTTCGAACCTCCGAAACGCATACCACCGCTCGACAGTCTTGCAGCGAACATGTCGACACTCAGGATATTGCCCGCTGGCGGTGAGCTTCCGCTGCTGGCGGCGGCCAGCGGATGGTTCGGATTGATCTCGGATACAAGGATAATCCCAACTTCCGGTTCCGAGTTCAGGCAGGTCATCTCAGACACTACCGGGGAATGGTATTACTGCGGATATGCTGACTGGGGTGCTTCCGGCCATACGATCATGGTCCTTGCCCCGGCGCCATGGGTGTTGCCTGAAGGGCTTGATCCAGCAGTATCAGTAGGGCAGGAAATAGTCTTTACCCTGAATGGGTACTGGTCTCTGCCTCACCCGGCTGCCGCAGTCAGAACACCATCAATGGAAGTTCTGAATCTCAAGCCTGACAGCACTGGACTGATTGGCATAACCATCGATGTCAAGGGCCTTTATTGGATAGAGGTAATGCATAGCGGAGTAGACGGACCGGCCGTTTCTCTTCTCTTTCCCATAGTTGCAGGCGGTACCGCAATGGATGTACTGAGTGGAGATATTCCTCTGGTCTCTTCCAATGTTACCAGCCTCAACATGCTCTTCGAGGAGATGAATCGCCTGAGATCTGATATCGGTGTTCCCGACTTGCAGGCATCCGCCATTCTCGATTCAATTGCAAGGTCAAGAGCATGCGAACTTGCACTCACCAGTTCAACCTCTCATCTGGGTCCTGGACAGCATGGTCTACTACTTCCCCTGCTTCCATCAGGCACTTCCATCTTTGCCGAGAACATCGGTCGCGGTATCGATTTCGCGGAGGCCTGGTCATTGATCATGCTGAGTCCGTTTCACCTCAGGACTGTCCTTTCCGATCAATACACGCACGCTGGACTGGGGGTTGCACTGGAATCGACCATGGGTGAATGGGAGATGGTTCTTGTTCAGGTATTCACCGGTGGGGATACCGAGGAATGATACTTGATATTAACACGCTACTCGAAAGCAGCGGTCTCTTCGCAGCAGGTATCCTTGCTTCATCTGATTCTCTTGTCTCTCTGCTGGCCATAATAGCTGCGGGAACGATCACCGGTGGTCTTCCGATTATTCGCTCGAAGTGGATGGAATTCTCTCTCAGTCGCGTATTCATGCTGACTCTCTATTTCGCATGGCCCGCAGACCTGGCCTTCGAGGCTTCGGTAGCATTCACTCTCCTGGGCGCACTGTTCAGAGTCCGTGAATCGGGCAGGCTCTTCTGGGGATATCTCGCCTCCGGTATAGTCGCAACCTCACTCCTCAGGGCTTCACTCCACTTCCTGCCCGACCTCATTCCCGAGATCTCGGACTTTGGCTGCGCGGCGGTAGCCCTTCCTCTTGTGATCCTTGGAGATATCCTGGTTCCGCATGCGCTATCACCACCACTCGGCCCGACTCTGATCATCCGCCTGCGAAGAACGCTTGGATTCTACGTCGCAGTGCTGCTTCTCACTCTTATCACAACCATCCTCCTGGTGCAGGGAGGTTATCCCGGCGCGGTAATGGCTGCTGTCTCCGTGACGGGTTTCTCCATTATCGGAAGGGCGATGGACAACAGATTCCAGATCAACAGAGGAAAAGTCAGGGCTCTTACCGAGCAGAGCGAACTGGCTACCAGGCTTATGTCGTCGGAGACATCAACTGAATTCCTGGAGCTGCTGGAGGATTACCTCTCCGGTCCGGGGGCAGATGATGTTATCCTCCTGACCAGGGTACTCAAGGACAATGACTGGGTTTTCTGGAGTACTTCAGGACAGAAGGAACTACCTGGTGGAGGAGAATGCATCCTCGACAGATTCGCCGACGGATACGGGCTTACTGCGCCATTCACGCTCAACGGTAAACATGGCCTTGCAGCAGGTCTCTCGGATGAGGGGAATCAATACCTCTTCATCTCAGGCAAGGCTGCAGAGAGAGTCAGGACGATGACACCCGCCCTCCTTGATAATTTCCTGCTTCTCGTCAGCCATACATGGGAAGCAGTTGGACATTCGATGAAGAGCGAGCGCTCCTTCCTGGCTGCAGCGGTCCTGCTCGCAAGACTGGCCGACTCGAAGGACGACTATACACACGGGCATTCCATCCGTGTTTCCGGACTTAGCTGCGCCATCGGGGAGGAACTTGGGATATCTCCTGAGGCCATGAAGACGCTCCGGGTCGGAGCGATACTCCATGACCTGGGTAAGCTCGCCATACCTGCCGAGATACTCACAAAGAGGGGACTTCTTACAAGACAGGAGCGCGAGATCATTGAAAACCATCCTGCGGAGGGAGCCGGGATAGTCTCCGGGCTTTCCGGATACGAGCAGGTAACTACTATCATTCGGAGTCACCACGAACGGCTGGACGGCAAGGGCTATCCTGATAGACTGATCGCAGAGGACATTCCCTTCCTGGCCAGGATCGTTGCGGTAGCCGATACTTTCGATGCCATCACCAGTACAAGGACTTATCACACGATTACGGGCAGAGACACTGCAATGGAGACTATCCGCTCCGGTCGGGGGACTCAGTACGATGCCAGAGTGGTCGATGCACTTGAGCGAGTCATCGCCGCGGGTGAGGAAGCCGAACTATGACGGAGAGACGCTTCGAATCCACTCTGACACCTTTCACCGGGGCGCTTGCTGTCCTGCTCGCTCTCTGGCTGCCTGTGAGTTACACCAGCTACACGGGAGTGGAGGAAGTACTTTCACTTTTCAGTCTCTGGCTTGGTCTGCTCTACACGGCAGCCATGTACAGCAGAAGAACCGCCGGACACCAGATATCGCTCTTCCCCCTTCTACAGGCGTTCATGGCTGTTACAGGCTATACACTGCTGCAGGAGGGTGCCTTTGTACTGGCTGCATTCCTCGGCTCGCTTGCCTATGGTGCAAGAACAGGAATGGCAGCCGGGAGGAACCTCCTCGAATCAATAAGATTCACCCTTGCCTCCCTCCTTTCCCTCCGTCTGGCGGAGGTGATCCTGCGCCCCGTCCGGGATCAGATCCTTGAAGGATATGCGAGCGCGGGCGCCGTTCTCGCCATAGCCGTCTGTCTGATCGTCCTCTTCAACTGGCTGGTGAGACTTGTTATAGATGCAGGTAAGCCCTCGGACATCCTGAGCGGGCTATCAGCCAATCTCAAATCCATCCTGTACCCGATTCTCTTCATTCCACTCATGATACCAGCCGCCCTGGAAATGGTAGCACTCCACAATGATGCCTGGCCCTGGACCACCTTTATAGGAGTACTGGCGATTCTTGCAGTGCAGACAGGGATTTCCGTCCTCCTGGACAGAGCCCGATTCTCGTATTCCAGATGTCTTTTCCTCGAGGATGAAATGAGCAGACAGGCTAGGATCCTCTCAGAGATAGAAACCCCCATTGCAGCCCTCCGTGCCCTGACAGCTTTCTGGTTCAAGGCTGCTGCCCCGCTTGCCATCAGGGTAACATGGGGGAATACCTCCATCCAGAATCCGACAGGCATGGAACTGCCCTCAACAGAACCGCTGAGACTCCTTGGGGATGCTGGACTCCGGATGGAGGTCTGGCCGACAACAAGAACACCTCTGGATGCGCAGAGACTCGACATATTCATCAATCAGACAGAGACTGTTCTCACCAATCTGGAACTGCGGAAACGTGTTGGCAGAGAGGGATGGCAATGCCTCGAAGCGATGGTCTACTCTCTGGATATGACCGACAGAAGACAGACAGGTTACAGCCGCAGAGTTGCCGATATGGCTCGAAGGCTCGGCAAGCGACTGGGGATACAGTCCTCAGGTCTGGAAGACATTGAGATGGCCGCAATGCTGCACCTCGCTGCATCGATGCTCGAGAAGGCCGAGGAAGACTGGCAGGAGACCTTCTCCGCAGTTCCTGCCAGGGCTCACTTCAAACTTCCCCCAGTTATCGTGAGCGGTATCCGGCATACTACCGAGAACTACGACGGCACCGGAACGCCGGATGGCTTGAGGGGCGATGTCATTCCACTGGTTTCGAGAATACTCAGAGTTGCAAGTGCTTATGTCATCGGACTTGAAGACCAGTCCCTGGACAGCACACTTCTCGATATCCAGAGAAGAACTCATTCAATCTACGACCCTTGCATAGTAGAAATGCTAGAAGTAATATTGCGAGAGGAAACTAATGCCGATGAAGAGACTGGGCTACAGGGCAACCTTCATCTGAAGTCTGGTCTTGATGATCGCCAGCACTGAGTCCGTGTATTGTAATGTCCAGAAGAAATTGGCGGTGCGATTTGTGGTAATTGAACAGCTAACTTGACTCACTCAAATTCATCTTTGAAAATAGCGATCCTCGGGACGAAATACTCGCCTCCATTCTTCCGTGGTGGTGAGGAGCATGTTATTTTCAATCTTGTTAAGTACTTGTCTAAAAGGAACTACAGTACAGAAGTCTTTGCACCGAAATTCAGAAAATGGCGGAAGCTCGACTCCACATCGACCGCCACAAATGTCTGCAGGATACCCGTCAGTAACATCAGATTCTTCTACCATTTCCAGTTCGCTCGATCTCTCGCACGGTGCCTGAAAGCGGATGAGACAGATATTGTTCTTAATACTCATACAGCCCTCGGTCATAATCTCAGTTTCCATCCGCATATCATCGTTGTCGCAACCACAAATCTTGGTGAGGCAAATTCCGCTTCCCGTTCAGGCTTACTGGGATTGCTCGAAGGTCTTATCAGACGCAAATTCGCATACAGAATAGAGAAGCGTGCTTTCCAGGAATGCGATCATATCGTCTGCGTAAGTGACCATATTATGGATGATCTTTCTGTTAACTATGGTATTCAGCAGGAGAAGATGTCAGTAATCGGGAACGGTGTTGATTGTACTTACTTCTCCCCTTCGGTGCCCCGTGAACGAACACCTGATGAACAGTTCCATATCCTTTATGTAGGAAGACTTGTCAACAGGAAGAATGTCGAACTTCTGGTCAGGGCTGCTGGACACCTGAAGAGTAATGGCGGACGTATCTCAGTACGGATTGCTGGAGATGGCCCCGAACGCTCCGCGCTTGAAAGACTCTCGAAGGATTCCGGGCTGGAAGACATGATTCAATTCCATGGTATATGCTCTGGCAACGAACTGCTTAACCTCTATCGCTCCTCGGATCTATTCGTACTTCCCTCCACATATGAAGGTATGCCCCTTGTCCTGCTGGAGGCCATGTCCTGCGGCCTGCCATCAATTGTGAACGCATTTGCCGGAGCTGAGAAAGTAGTGACAGAAGGCCTCAATGGATATATCCTCCGGGAAGGAACACCGGAAGAGCTGGCCCGAATGATTCTTCGTATCCATGACGATTCCGAACTGCTTATTTCAATGGGCGGCAATGCCAGGAGACTGGTACTCGAGAAATACTCATGGGACAGGATTGTTGATCAGTACTGCACTCTCTTCTCCAGTTTGTGTGATCCGAGATGAGACCTCTTCTCACTGTATTCGTTGATGGACTTCGACCAGAGAGCATCGAACAGATGCCTTTTGTCAGCGGCTTCAGAAACACGAAGCGTATACGCACTGATTTCGGGTATTCGGTTGCCTGCAACTGCTCAATGTATACCGGTGTACATCCCAATCGACACCTGAAGTGGTTCATCTGGCAGGTTGGAAGCAATCCAATGTATCCCTATACGCGATACTACTCATGGCTTCCCGGCTCCGACCTGATGCTCACCGCATATGCAACATATAGGATTGCACGGACTTTCTCTCGCAAAAACACTTCCTTCTACGGCATCAAGTACATAACCGGCTCCTCTTTTCGTAACTGGCATCACTTCGAGATGTCCGAGGACAGATTCTGGTCGGAACCTGGTTTCAGTCCCGAGTATCCAACCGTCTTCGATATCCTGAGGGCGAATAGTATCGACTTCTGTACAGGCGGTTTTCGTCATTTCGGAGGTATAGGCTCAATAGAACAGATCAGGAATTCACCATTCGATGCTTCTGCTCCATGGAATTACCTGTTCATTGGTGATATCGATGGTCTGAGCCACAATCATGGACCGGATTCCATCATTGTAAGAGAAAAACTCCTTCAGCTCGACTCGATACTTGAGAAGAGATTCAGGCAGTACCAGCAGGAGCAGCAGGATCCTGACTTCATGCTCTTCTCCGACCACGGAATGACCGCTGTAAACAAGACCTTCGATATACGGAAGCATTTCAGGAAGCACGGGCTCAATCTCTCAAAATACATACATATGATTGATAACAACTTCGCCCGTTTCTGGCCTCGTTCCGGTGTGGAGAGTTCTGAGATCAAAAAGGTACTGTCAACTATCGAGCCCGGCTACGTCATCACGGGTGAAATGGCAAGAAAGTATCATATCAATATGCCGGACAACAGGTATGGTGATATTATCTTCTACATCGATCTGCCTTATGCCTTTGGACGTGCATGGTACCCGATGGGACTCTCTTCGCGTACAAAACCCTTCCATCATGGCTACAATCCTGATCATGAGTGCATGGATGGGGTACTCGTTTCCAGTGAACCGTTGAAAAGCGATCCGGAGA
>JAOZQW010000396.1 GCA_029932015.1 Candidatus Fermentibacteraceae bacterium | reverse complement strand
GGAGGACATCCAGGGCAGCAATGACGGTAGCGACCGCTGCCGGAGGAAGGCTGGCTGAGAAGATCATCGTCCTGGCGGTGTGCTTGATGTACTCCATTACCCGCGCGGGACCGGCGGCAAAACCTCCGATGCATGCGAATGACTTGCTGAACGTTCCGATGAGGATATCGACTTCGTCGAGACAGTCGAAATGCTCAGCCGTACCCCTGCCGGTGGGTCCCATGGCTCCAACTCCGTGTGCATCATCGACGATGAGCCTTGCGCCGAATTCCTTTGCGACTTCAAGCAGTCCGGGGATGTCCGCGAGGTCGCCCTCCATGCTGAACACGCCATCGGTAACGATGACGGCACCATGCCCCGGATTGTTCTCCATCATATACCTGAGGTGCTCGATGTCGTTGTGTCTGTACTTCAGGACCCTGCCGTAGCTCATCCTGGCGCCGTCCATGATGGATGCGTGGTCGAGCTTGTCCATGTAGATGATGTCGTTCCTGCCGGAGAGCGTGGAGAGAACGCCCAGATTCGCCTGGAAGCCAGTACTGAAGGTAATAGCGCTCTCCTTGCCGAGGAACTCGGCCAGCCTGTCTTCGAGTTCGAGGTGCAGGTCGAGAGTGCCGTTGAGGAAGCGGCTTCCGGTGCAGCCGGTACCGTACTTGTCGATGGCCTCCTTGGCCTTGTCCATCACTCTCGGATTATCCGTGAGACCCAGATAATTATTGGACCCCAGCATGATGATGTCGTACCCTTCGATCTGCATCTCCGGCCCTACATGTCCCCGCAGGGGGACGAAATAGGGATAGAGTCCAGTAGCGCGGACCTGGTCGGCCCTGTCGTAATCGTAGCATTTCTGAAAAATATCAATACGGTCAGCTGGTGTATTCATACCCCACCTTGCCAGCAGTTGAACCAACATGTAGCATTGCGCAGGAAGCTAATCAGGCCATACTCTCAAGTCAACGGAATGCGGTCCTTAATGGACTTATGTTTACTTACTGGAGCATCCGGATTCGTCGGCTCCCATACCGCCCTCAAACTCCTCGAAGACGGCTGGCAAGTGAGAGTGCTTCTACGAGGCACTTCGCTGGCGTCAGGTGTACCTGAAGGCTGCTCGATATTAAGAGTGGACTTCATGGATGCCGAGTCGATCGCCGGAGCCATGGAAGGCGCCGAACTGGTCATCCATGCGGCCGGAGCCACCAAAGCTGCGAGCCAGGAGGAGTTCGACAGAGCCAACGGCCTGATAGTCAGGAACATGCTGCTGGCAAGGAAATCGGCCTGTCCTGCCACGCGGTTCATCTACATCTCCAGTCAGGCGGCAGCGGGTCCGGCTGAATCGGAAGGCCCCGTGACCGCCTACGGCAGGAGCAAGCTCCTTGGAGAGATAGCGGTCAGGGATACGGACAACTGGGTGATAGTACGGCCTCCAGCGGTATTCGGTCCTGGAGACAAGGCTTCCGCATCGATGTTCAAGCTTGCGGCAAAGGGGCTTCTGGTATCACCATGGACCAGAGGCAGTTTCTCGATGGTCTATGTCGAGGACCTGGCCGGGCTTATTGCATTGCTCGGAAGAGCTGACGGAGTGACTGGTGAGATATTCGACCCATCGTACGGCAGACTCTTCACCTGGAAGGATTTCCACCATGCGTTGGAGGAGGCTGCAGGGAGAAGGATACTTCACTTGAGGGTACCGCCTGCTCTGGTTGTAGCTGCAGCGTTCACTTCGGAGGCGGCCGCGACTATCGCCGGAGTCTGCCCATTCTTTACGAGGGATAAGTGCAGGGAGCTGCTTGCTTCATCGTGGGACATCGGAGAGTGCGATCACAGTGCTCTCGATGATTGGAAACCCGAACTGTCTCTTGTCGACGCCCTGCGCAAAACCCTTCCACTCCGGGGACGTTCGTAAGTTCATCAAGCGCGTTGACCGTATATCATCCATCACACATCTTTTTGCGAATATCCCATATTGAGGGTTATATTTCTCTGCATAGATGTAATTATGATATTATGGCTATCTGGCTATTGATTCTGGACGATTGTGTCGTATGAAGTATCGAAAGTGAAGCCCGACCTTAACGTTTGTAGCCGATGCGCTGGAGGAGCTGGATCCGGTTCTCCCTGTC
>JAOZQW010000395.1 GCA_029932015.1 Candidatus Fermentibacteraceae bacterium | reverse complement strand
GCGGCAGATCTCCATCCAGGAGTTTTCTGCCTATAGTGTAAGCTACTTCATGGTATTCCATACCTGAGAGCGCCAGGATCTCGTCCTTCGACATGACCGGTATCGTGTCGGGCATGTAGAGTCCTCCATCGGGTGCGATGCCCTTCAGGAGTGCATCTTCGAACGGGACCCGCGGAGCCTGCAGGTTTGTCGAGCTGTAGAGAATGCGTTCCGGTGCCATATTAGTGTCCCCCAGTCAGCCGCTTCTGGAGAGACGATCCCGGATACAGTCCGAAAGTCTCTCCACAGCGGTTGCCAGCTGCTCCTTCGATGCGAAGGAGAAGTTTATCCTCATGTGGTTCCTGCCCGGATTCTCGCCATAGAAGACATCGCCCGGCACGAAGGCCACCTTGAACTTGATCGCTTCATAGAAAAGCTCGTGAGTATCGATCCCCTCCGGGAGGGTCATCCAGAGGAACAGACCGCCCCTGGGCTTCGTCCAGGTAACACCCATCTCCTTCGGGAAGCAGCGCTCTATGGTCCCGAGAAAGACCTCGAGCTTCTCACGGTAGTAGTCCCTGCACCTCACTAGATGCTCTTCCATTCCCATCTCGGTCAGAAAGGCCGCACACATGTCCTGGTTGAATTTGGGAGTGTTCAGGACGTTGCCCTCCTTGATATTGGTCAGATTCTCGATAACATCGGGCGGACCGATATTGAAGCCCACGCGAAGACCGGGACAGAAGAGCTTCGAGAACGTGTATAGGCCTATCACATTGTCGAGACCCCGCTTCTGGGCAAGCGAGTATATGGAGGGGATCGGTTCTCCATAGTAACGGAGATCCCTGTACGGGCTGTCCTCTACGATGGGGATACCGAATTCCTCACTGAGGTCGATCAGCGCGTTTCTCTTATCGAGGGACATGGTGATGCCTGAAGGATTCTGGAAGTCGGGCACGACGTAGATGAACTTGGGCTTCCGTCCCTCCTTCTCCAGCCGTATAACTGACTCCCGGAAACCATCGACATCAGATCCATCCTCCTGGATATCGACTCCGGCGAAGATCGGCCGCTGCATCTGGAAAGCCACGATGGCCCCCGCAAAAGTGGGTCTGTCGAGGAGGACGGTATCTC
The DNA here is from genome assembly GCA_029932015.1 of Candidatus Fermentibacteraceae bacterium. GTDB lineage: Bacteria > Fermentibacterota > Fermentibacteria > Fermentibacterales > JCC-6 > JAOZQW01. The sequence continues at coordinate 1,020 of JAOZQW010000395.1, read as the reverse complement.
CCGCATTCAGGAAAAGTCTCCCCGTCAGGTCCAGACCATGCTGCCCGGAAGAAGTGACAACGATGTTCTCCCGAGCGACACTGATTCCGTCTCTTGCAAGAAAACCCTCGATTGCATCGAGAAGCCAGTTTTCACCCTTAATTGCGGTGTACTGCATAACCTTCTCGATGTCCTCCTCAAGAACTCGACTGGAGACAAGTCTCATTTCATGCTTGAGGAACATGTCCGGAGAAGGAAGTCCGCCTGCGAGCGATATGATCGAAGGGTCATTAAGAAGAGCGAAGAGCTTGCCGATCGAATAACCGCCGTATTCCCGGATATTATCCGAGAACATCCCCTGCCATTCGGTGATCATCTGGTCTGACCTCCCGATGTCACTTACGCATGGAGCTGTTAGCGAAGATCGCCCGTATGCCCCTCTTCATCAGGTCCCTGCCGTCTCTGGAAGCCTGCAGGCTCTTGCAGAAGATAACTTCACCTATGTCGGTAGCGATGGCGTTCCGCTCATCCTCCGGAAGGAAGTAGGTCGCCATTGTATCCAGTTCCCTGGCAGTACCGTCGCTCTCGTATTTGAAGGTCATGTCGGTTCCGCTCTCGAGGACTCTGTGCATATTGTCGGTCCAGTTGAAGCCCTCCCTGCCGAGATCGGGATTGATGTAGATGTGAGCCGCCAGACTTACACCCTTGATCCCGCTGGCATCAAGCTCCTTAGCACATTGGATGAATGTGCTGGACGTACCGGCGTTGCCTATGTTGATCTCGTAGATGGGCGATGTGCCATCATCCCTGATGTACTCGTTCATGATATTGAGGAGCATCCTGAACTGTATTGCATTCTGCGTCGCGAGAAGCATCGATATCTTGATATGAAGGTTGGGGATATCCCTGCCGAAGTAACAGGCCGCCACTATCGAGCTCCAGCTCGGATTGAGATAGAAGTCACCACCGGTGGCAAGTGCTGTCCTTGTGATCCCGTCGAGGTATATCAGGTGGTTGTTATTGGCAACCTCAATACCGCCG
>JAOZQW010000097.1 GCA_029932015.1 Candidatus Fermentibacteraceae bacterium | reverse complement strand
ACAAACTCCTGGCAATTACAAAGCGACTCTAGCCCGAGAAGAAGTCAGGCACACAGGTAAGCAGTATCCCGAGAACCATTCCGCAAACGCCTACGAGAAACATCGCTCCGGTGAGTACCGGATGCAGCTTCTTACCGAGAAAAACAAATCCTGCCACGGAAAGCAGAAATCCGGGTATAAGTATAGCAAGGTATGCGTAGTTCACTTCTCCTCCAGGTGGAAAGCGCCCACCGGGCTAATAAATACCGGCTTCACTTCAGACCCATCGGGAATAACACCGGCGAAGTTCATCGTCAACCGTTCTCCCCGAGTTTCTTCCAGAGTGTTTCCTCTTCGGGGGTTACTTCAGTCGGTAGCTCAACTTCTACATGCACAAGCTGATCGCCCTTTGTCCCTCTGTAGGTAAGGCCCTTTCCGGGTATCCGTATGACGGTTCCAGGCTGGGTGCCCGGCTTGATCTTCAGGAGAATCTTCCCATCCAGTGTCCTTATCTTCAGCTTCGTTCCCAGGACAGCCTGGGGAGCACTTATCCTGACAGTACAGTGAATGTTCCTTCCCTCCCGACTGAGGAAGCGATCAGGTCTTACTTCGATCCTTGCGAGAAATGACCTGCCTGCGGGAGTTGAGAGTCTGAGCATCGTCTCGCTATCCGAACCTGGAGGGATATTGATATCTATATTTTCAGCGCTCATAACTTCACCAGTGCCGCCGCAGGTGGAGCAGACGCTTGTGAAAGTGCTGCCTCTTCCTCCACAGTTCGAGCATGGCATAACCATCTGCCCCTGCTGCATCCTGCCGGAACCGCCGCAGCTTGAGCATGTACTTTCCCCAGAGCCACCCGCTCCCATGCACACAGGACAGGTTGAGGGGACCTCGATCCGGGTCTTGACACTCCCACCAAGTGCCGCGGTCCGGAAAGGTACTCTAACAGTGATGGTCGGCCTGGAAGCGGAGCGCTGTGAGAATCCGCCTCCTGAAGGGGAACTGAAACCGCCGCCGAACATGGATCGCAGGATATCCTCGATACCCCCGCCGCCGAAACCACCGGAAGCAGCTCCACCGGCACCCCAGGCCGCAGGACCGCCCTTCTGCATCAGGTCGTACTGCTCGCGCTTCTCGGGATCACCAAGAATATCGTACGCCTCGGAGACCTCCTTGAAGCGTTCCTCAGCCTTCTTATTGCCTGGATTGGCATCGGGATGATACTTCTTGGCGAGTTTCCGGTAAGCCTTTTTAAGCTGCTCCGGAGTCGCCTTTTCATCAACCCCTATGATCTTATAGAGATTCCTGTTCACTCTTCGCCCTGTCCCCCCTCATTCTCAGAGGAAGCCGGATCTGCAGATATGGAGTCCTTGAGGGGTTTACCTACAACGACCCTGGCAGGACGAAGGAGTTCATCATTCAGGAGATAGCCCTTTTCGAGGATCTCCAGCACAGTATCTATTTGGATACCATCCACTTCAGTAGCCACCATAGCCTCGTGGATATTCGGATCAAAGGGATCGCTGCTCCTTACATCAAGAGCCTGCAGACCCTCCTGCTCGAGTATCCTCCTCATCAGATCAGCGGTTCGGAACATTCCTTCAGCTATCTCCTGCGGGGGATGTCCGTTCTCATCTCTATGGAGCATGGCCCTGTCGAAATTGTCGAGTACTGCGAGCAGTTCGACCATCAGCGCCCTTTTTCCCTGTATACTGAGGCGTCTGAACTCCCTTGCCTGTCTTTTTCGGTAGTTCTCGAACTCCGCCTGCAGCCTGATCAGTGACTCGCGAAGCTCCCTGTTCTCATCGGCCAGATCGGAAACTTCTTCCTCGGAATTCTGCTCCGTCCCTCCGCTCTCCTCCTGGTCGGTTTCATCTCCGATTATGAACTCCTCTGTCTCCATCTCATCGGAGTGAGGTGATTCGCTGGGAGAGAACCCTGTGAGATCTTCTATGTCCAGGGTCTCAGCCTTCAGGGGCGATCTTTTCACTGGAACACGCCTCCGTACCTGCCCATTGCGCCTGAACGATCCCGGTGGAGTTCTTCTGGGATCAGTCATCAGTCGTCTACCACTTCGAAGTCGGCCTCTACAGTGTTGTCATCTTCCTCGGGGGCAGCGGACTCCTGTCCGGCTCCGCCAGCTGCACCGGCGGCCTGTGCTTCATCCTGCTGCTTCTTGTAGAAAGCCGCACCTACCTGCTTCCATGTCTCCTCTAGCTCCGCATAGGTGGTTTTGATCAGATCGTCGTCATCGCCTTCGAGGGCTGCCTTCATACTCTTGATGACGCCTTCAAGCCTCTCCCTGTCACCGGAGTCGAACTTATCGCCAAACTCCTTGAGCTGTTTCTCTATTTCGAAGACCAGTGCATCGGCGTGGTTTCTTCTCTCGACCTTCTCCCTGCGTCCTGCATCCTCTTCCGCATGTTCCTCAGCCTCATTGACCATGCGCTCGATCTCCTGCTCGTTCAGACCGCTGGAGGCCTCGATCCTGATCTTCTGCTCCTTGCCTGTAGCCTTGTCCCTGGCTGATACATGCACGATGCCGTTTGCATCGATATCGAACGTAACCTCTATCTGGGGAAGACCCCTCGGAGCAGGCGGGATCCCATCGAGCACGAAGCGACCGAGGATACGGTTATCGGCAGCCATATCCCTCTCACCCTGGAGAACGATGATCTCCACCTGAGGCTGATTGTCCGCTGCGGTGCTGAATACCTGGCTCTTCTTCGTCGGGATGGTGGCATTGCGCTCGATGATGGCGGTGGAGACTCCTCCTAGAGTCTCGATGCCGAGTGTGAGCGGAGTCACATCGAGTAGAAGCACATCCTTCACATCCCCGGAGAGTACACCGGCCTGGATGGCGGCACCCACGGCAACTACCTCATCGGGATTGACTCCCTTGTGGGGTTCTCTCTTGAATATCTCCGAGACCTTCTTCTGAACCATGGGCATTCTGGTCTGTCCACCGACGAGGATCACATCATCGATACCTGATGCATCGAGACCGGCATCCTTCATGGCCTTCACGCAGGGCTCGTTCGTCCTGACTACGAGGCCGTCGACAAGCTTCTCGAGCTGCGATCTGGTGAGATTCATGTCCATGTGCCTCGGACCGCTGGCGTCTGCAGTGATGAAGGGAAGGTTAATGCTGGTGCTCTGGGTGGTGGAGAGCTCGCACTTCGCCCGTTCAGCAGCCTCCTTGAGTCTCTGGAGGGCCATTGGATCCTTCGAGAGGTCGATCCCCTGCTGCTTCATGAACTCATCGACCAGCCAGTCAATTATTCTCTGGTCGAAATCGTCTCCGCCAAGGTGTGTATCGCCATTAGTGGATTTCACCTCGAAGACGCCTTCGCCGATTTCAAGAATGGAAATATCAAAAGTACCACCACCGAGATCGAAGACAGCTATTGTCTTGTTCGATGAGTCCTTGTCGAGCCCATAGGCAAGAGCCGCCGCGGTAGGCTCGTTGACGATCCTCTCGACCTGGAGACCGGCGATCCTGCCGGCATCCTTGGTGGCCTGCCTCTGGCTGTCGTTGAAGTATGCCGGAACTGTGATAACAGCCTTCTCTATCTTCTCACCAAGGTAATCCTCGGCGGTCTGCCTCATCTTCTGCAGGATCATTGCTGAGACCTCGGGCGGTGAGTACTTCTTGTCCATTACCTCAATAAGAGCGTCACCGTTGGGTCCTTCGACTATCCTGTACGGCACCTTTTCGTCCTTGACTTCAATGAATTTCCGTCCCATGAGCCTCTTAACGGAAAACACTGTGCTGGCAGGATTTGCAATTGCCTGCCTGCGCGCGACTACTCCGACGAGTCTCTCTCCCTTGTCATTGAATCCAACCACGGAAGGGGTGGTCCTGGAGCCTTCAGAGTTGGGGATCACTGTGGGTTCTCCACCCTCCATGACCGCAACACATGAATTTGTCGTTCCAAGGTCAATTCCTATTATCTTGCTCATTCTTCTCTCCTGTCCATTCAAGTCTTCCCGCGAAGGGGGGAAGCTCATTCGGTTGCTATTTCCTTCGCCCGTCAGGGGCGTCTCATTTCAGTACAATTTAAAGCAATCAGCATGCCAGATGGGACTTGAAGTCTATTCTGATGTGCTGCATATGGTTATCGTTGCTTATGCAAGACAGATAAGGATGTTTATGTACCCGCTGTGTGCTATTGTGACACATCCGTGCAGGGGTTGCGGTGATTGTATATTAGGTAGTTAACCTGCATCCATCACATGCGCTTGTTTGTGATGGATGCGGGTTAGTACCAATGTATTCATCCCGGGATATCCATATGGGAGAGGTTCATGGACAGAGTGGTCATCAGGGGTGCCCGAGAGCATAACCTCAAGAACATCACTGTCGAATTTCCAAGGAACAGACTTGTGGTCCTCACCGGAGTATCCGGCTCAGGTAAAAGCTCTCTCGCCTTCGATACGCTATACGCCGAAGGTCAAAGGCGATATGTGGAGTCCCTTTCCGCCTATGCCAGGCAGTTTCTCGGACAGCTGGAAAAACCTCTTTTCGAAAGTATCGAAGGGCTCTCGCCTGCCATCTCGATTGAGCAGAAGAGCGTCAGTCACAACCCCAGATCAACAGTCGGTACCGTTACCGAGATATCCGATTATCTCAGGGTCCTCTTCGCGAGAGCCGGCACTCCTCACTGCCCCGATTGCGGCAGAGAGGTCACGAGCCAGTCCGCCCAGGAGATGGTTGAGCGGATAATGACCTCTCCTGAAGGAGCAAGACTGCTGATAACTGCACCGCTCATCCGGAACAGAAAGGGAGCTTTCCCCGACCTCTTCCCTGAACTGATGCGAAAAGGGTTTGTGAGGGTACTCGTCAATGGAGAGATACTTCTCCTCGAGGATGGGATCACGCTGAATCCCAGGAAGAAGCATGATATTCTTCTTGTCGTCGACAGGCTCATCGCAGGAGAGGACATCTCCAGCCGGTTAACAGACTCAGTGGAGACCGCCCTCCGCGAGGGGGGAGGGACTCTCTCAGTACGGAATGCCGACACAGGCGAAGAGATACTGATGAGCGAGCACTCAGCCTGTGCCTGGTGCGGGACGAGTATGCCTGAACTCACCCCCCAGCTTTTCAGCTTCAACAGTCCGCTCGGTATGTGTACAGGGTGTTCGGGACTCGGCTTTGAGATGAAGGTGGACCCGCTTCTTGTCGTCCCCAGGACGGCACTCTCGATAAATGCAGGGGCTGTGATCCCCTGGGGAGTACCGTCGGGAATGGTGATCAACCTCATAAAGGCTCTATCAGCCGAGTTGAACTTCAATCCGGGAGCAGCATGGAAGAGCCTCTCTGAGGATGTAAGAGATGTCATCCTCTACGGGTCGGGGGATATGAAGATCACCATGCGATGGTCCTCGAGCAAGAGCAGCGGCACATGGGAATCAGGCTGGGAGGGTGTCATCCCCCAGCTGGAGCGGAGATACAGGAACACCACCAGCCAGGCCGCAAGGAAACATTACGAACGTTTCTTCAATAAGTCCCCGTGTTCAGCCTGCGGCGGAAGCAGGCTCCGTTCCGAAGCAAGGGCTGTGACCGTAGGAGGCAAGGGGATCCACCACCTGAACTGCATGACCGTGAACGACCTCATGGAGTTCTTCAGCAATATCGTGTTTGACGATTTCAGGAAGCAGATATCCGGAGAGCTCCTCAAGGAGATCCGGACAAGGATCGGCTTTCTCAATAACGTGGGTCTGCATTACCTTACTCTGGACAGGGCAGCCCCGACTCTCTCCGGCGGAGAGGCTCAGAGAATAAGGCTGGCAAGTCAGATCGGCAGCGGCCTGACTGGTGTGCTTTACGTCCTTGATGAGCCAACCATTGGTCTGCACCAAAGGGATAACAGGCGTCTGCTTTCCACCCTCCTGGAGCTTCGCGATCTGGACAACACCGTTCTTGTCGTGGAGCACGACAGAGACACCATCCTCAGCGCGGATCACGTTATCGACTTCGGTCCAGGAGCAGGAGTTCACGGCGGTGAGGTGGTAGCATCGGGAACTCCAGAGGACATCATGGCCAGTCATACCTCCCTTACAGGCGACTACCTGGCGGGAAGAAAGCGCATACACCGTGCCGTAGAGCGCCATGTAATGGGCAGCGAATGGATTGAACTCAAGGGTGCATGTCTTCATAACCTGAAAAATGTGGATGTTTCCATCCCCCTGGGGAGATTTGTCTGTGTCTCCGGCGTATCGGGTTCGGGCAAGAGCTCTCTCATCAGCCAGACACTCTATCCGGCGCTTTCCGCTGCGGTAGGCGGCTCATCCGGGAAGCGGCCAGGACCCTTCCGGTCTCTGGCAGGTATTGGATCCGTAGACAAGGTGATCAACATTTCCCAGGATCCTATCGGTCGCACCCCGAGGTCCAATCCCGCTACTTACACCAAGGTATTCAACCACATCAGGGACCTGTTCGCATTGACCACGGGAGCGAAAATAAGGGGATACAAGCCCGGTCGATTCAGCTTCAACGTTAAAGGAGGCAGATGTGAGGAATGCAGCGGAGCAGGAGTCCGCAAGATCGAAATGCATTTCCTTGCTGATGTATTCGTTGAATGTCAGACCTGCAGGGGAATGCGCTTCAACAAGGAGACCCTCCGAATAACCTACGGCGGTCTGAATATCGCAGAAGTGCTCTCCCTCACCGTGGGAGAAGCCCTGGTACACTTCGAAAGGGTCCCTGCCATCTACAGAATTCTGAAAGTGCTTGACGATGTAGGACTGGGTTACCTCCAGCTAGGTCAGCCGGCTCCTACCCTTTCAGGCGGTGAAGCCCAGAGGATCAAACTGGCCAGAGAGCTTTCCAGACCGCATTCCTCGCATACGGTCTATATCCTGGATGAGCCAACTACCGGGCTGCATTTTTACGATGTCGACAGGCTCCTGCACGTTCTCGGGCGCCTGGTCAGAGCAGGGAACACCGTCATCGTCATTGAGCACAACCTTGACGTCATCAAGAATGCGGGCTGGATAATCGACCTTGGACCGGATGGAGGGGATGCCGGGGGCAGGATCATCTCTACAGGAACCCCTGATGATGTGGCCAGAGATCCTGACTCGCATACCGGTCTCTTCCTGAAGGAGGCTCTGAAAGAGGATAGGGAACACCGCTGAATGGGCTTCTCAGCGACCGCCGAGGAGTAGGTCAGCAAGATTGCCCAAGGCCCTGAAAACCCCTTTTATACTTTGTGGCAGGATCTCCGTCTCATCCCATACGGCCACCTGCTGCCCCCCGCGTGGGAGCATTCTCGATAGTATGTGGAATTTTCCCAGAACCTTCTCATGCTCGCTGATCCTGCCTGGATATGCATGATGAACCTTCTCCATCGCCCTGGCAGCAAATTCAGGTCCGGAGCCGATTTTCTCCCCCTCGGATGATTCGAGATACAGGTACTCGCATCGTAGAACATCGCGCAACCGTTCTACCAAATCCGTGATAGTTATTTCCTCCCTTGGAGTATGGAGGAGTTCCATTACCGTCTGCCCGAGGATATGGTCCCAGCCGGGGTCTCCGGTATCGAGAATCGACAGGCGTTTGTGACCATCGAATATGGGATCACTTGCGCTGCTCCATACGGTCTGTCTGTTCCTGCCGCTCTGCTTGCTCTGGTAAAGTGCTGCATCCGCCCGGCTGATGACCATGTCGCTCTGGCTGGCTGTGCTGTCAACTGTGGCAACTCCAATGCTCACCGTCACAGGGATCTGGTCCTGACGGAAGACCGTTGAGGAGACTTTCAGACAGACCCTCTCCGCGATCATGGCCGCATTCTCTGTGCTTGCGGCGGGAAGGATTATCCCAAATTCATCTCCCCCTATCCTGCCGATGACATCATTCGGTCTCAGGGCGTTCGAGATAGAGGTGACAACTGCCTTGAGAATGCGGTCACCCTCCC
>JAOZQW010000394.1 GCA_029932015.1 Candidatus Fermentibacteraceae bacterium | reverse complement strand
CTCAGGCGGTACCTTGGAAAGTATCTGGAGATGTGCAGAACAGTTGATGGTCCTGCCTCCGCAGCGAGCCAGGCAGCCATCTCAGACCATTCCCGCGTATCATCATTCTCTCCCGGTATCACAAGGAAGGTTACTTCAAGATGACAGGCGGATGAGGCAAGTTCCGAGATCGTGTGGAGAACCGTATCCCTGTTACCGGAACACCTTCTCCTGTAGAACTTCTCAGACCAGGACTTGAGATCCACATTCCATGCGTCCGTAACACTTATCAGTTCTTTCAGAGGGTCAGGATTGATGAAGCCGTTCGAGACCATCACTACAGCTCCGCCCTTCTCCCGTACAAGTGGAGCGGTGTCCATCACATACTCGAACCAGACAGTAGGCTCGGTGTATGTAAATGCTATCCCGTCGCTTCCTCCCGAAAGAGCTGCCTGAGCCAGTTCATCAGGCTCAAGGAATCGAGCTGGTACATCTTTCCCCTGAGAGATGCTCCAGTTCTGGCAGAAATCACATGAGAGATTGCATCCTGCCGGTCCTGTTGAGAGTATCCTCGACCCCGGCATGAAATGATAGAGCGGTTTCTTCTCAATTGGATCTATTGAAAGAGATACGCATCTGCCGTAGCCGGGAAGATATGGTCCATCCTTCCGCACACCTCGTACACTGCAGAAACCCGGGGACGCAGTATTTAACTTCCAGGAGCAGGCTCTGGGACAGAGAGTGCAGCGCCATTCCTCATCATCCCGAACGAACCACTCGGCCTGTCTAGCCATCACGCCTCCACTCCTGAAGCGCACCAGCAGAATCCACGGTTATGACTGTTATACTGAAAAACAGCGAATCAGGCAGTTCCTCAGCAAGAGACACCCCACCCACAGCGATAGCTGTAGCCAGAGCATCGGCGATACCTGCTGTAGGTGCCCTGACCGTCACTGAAGCAACCCCTGATTCAGGATATCCTGTTCTGGGGTCCAGTATATGACAGTATCTGGTGCCATCCTGATCGATGAAACAGCTCTCATAATCACCCGAAGTGGCAACCGCACCATTCGTCATCTCCAGGATATCCGAGGTCCCACCGCTTCTGGGGTCTCTGACTCCGATGATCCAGAGACGGTCCGTTCCAGGCATACCTCCACATCGGATCTCTCCGCCTATTTCAACAAGAGCCGCAAGCGCACCCCGGGATAATGCCAGATCGTAGATCGCATCAGCTGTATAGCCCTTCGCAACAGCTCCGAGATCGAGCCTTGCCCCGCCAGCGAGTGCGACTGAATTGGAATCAAAAGAGATATTATCGATACCTGAGAGCGCAAGGACCGAACATATGGATGCACTTTCTGGAAGCGCAGGACTGCTGGCAAAGCCCCATAGATCGACAAGCGGTCCCATTGCAGGGTCAAAAAGAGAATCCGTCACCTCCGCTGCGAGTAATGATATGCGGAGTACTTCGGCAAGGTGAACCGAAATTGAATCGAGGGATGCACCTCCAGAGGAGTTCAGTCGGGAAAGCTCACCCTCGGGATCGAATACGCCCAGTTCACGATCCAGGCATGCTGCAAGGGAATCCATCGAATCCAGTATCATTTCAGTGCTGTCCTCGCTGGCGATAATAATGAATGTAGAGAATGTCCCGAGAGCGGCATTCCGTCTGGATACTTCAATAAAGGAAGAGCTTTCAGGACTGAGAAGGATTCTCATGAGAATAGCGGCGGAGAGTGAGAGAAGCAATACGAAGAGAAGCCTGCCTGCACTGATTGCACCGCGCTGCGCGCGGTCTCCCCGCATTTGAGTACTGCAGGACTTCTGATCGGTCAGAGGTTCCCCCGTCCCCTCTCATCCTTCCTGATATCTGTATGGTATCTGCAGTAATTGGAGCCAGGAACAACCGGTCTTCCGCAGTCCAGGCATCTACCTGAACTGGTAGTCTGCTGAGTACTCGCTCCGCGAATACCCTTTCCGTAATGGTCCGAAGCCCTCTTTTTAAGTTTTCTCGGTTGAGCAGCAGGCAAATTCAGGCCGAAAGGCAGTGTGAGTATAAGAAGAGCAATACTTCCTGCAGCGCCCCATACAGCAATAGTCGCTCCCTGCCAATAGAGTGGCTTATCAGGATTGTTACCCATCATGAACCCGGTC
>JAOZQW010000096.1 GCA_029932015.1 Candidatus Fermentibacteraceae bacterium | reverse complement strand
CAGATATCGGGTTCATCGAGCGTATCCTGGATTCAGGCCAGGGGATGAAGCTAATTGTTACTTCCAGAGAGAGGCTCCACTCCGCAGCCGAATCACTCATTCGCCTGTCAGGGCTCTCTTCCGGGCTCTCTGGTCAAGCCGGGGAAGGGGAGCGGCTATTCATCGAGACTGCAGAGCGAATGGGTGGTGGATCAATCAGCCCTGCTGATCTCTCCTCAATCAGCACCATTTGTACGAAGCTCCATGGCAATCCCCTCGCGATAATCCTGGCCTCCTCGTGGGGTTCGGTCCTGACCCCGGGGGAGATCCTCGAGGAGCTCCGGGGCTCAGCACCACTAAGGGCAAACATCATCGGCCTCCCGACAAGGCATAGCAGTCTGAGAGAGGTCTTCATGTTTTCCTGGAGATTGCTGGACGGGAAGGGGCAGAGGAACCTCTGTCTTCTCTCATTCTTCAGAGGGAGCTTCACTCGTGAGGATGCTCTTGCTGTTACTGGTGTAGATCTTGGCGGTATCTCTGAACTTCTCGATAAGTCCCTCATTGAACGGCTGGAGAACAGTCGTTTCAGTATTCATCCGCTAGTTCTGGATTTCGCACGTATGCTGACTGATGAAGGGCTTGGGTCCGGCGCAGCTGAGAGAGTGGCTGAGGTGTATCGCAGGTACTTCTGCGAGATGCTTGAGCTCCATGCTGACGGATTGCTGAAGGGTGACAGAACCAGTGCTTCAAAAGCCCTGCTGGATTCGATGGACAATATCCGCGAAGGGTGGCGAACATCCATTCTGATGCGGGACTGCGATTCTATTCGCTCCGCCTGTCATGGCATGTTTGCTCTACTGGGGCATATGGGTGCCTATCAGGAGGGCTGGGATCTCTTCTCCCAGGCAGTGCACTCGTGCGTTTCAGAAGGAGGAGTGCTGGATCCCCTTCGAGGCTGGCTTCTTACTTACCAGGGCTGGTTCGGCTCCTACTGCAGGTCCAGCTCAGAGAGCCTCATCCTGCTCGAAGAGAGCGTTAACCTTTTCCGGGGGACCAGCGACAGGAAGGGTCTTGCTGCTGCGCTGAACAACCTCGGCAACTCCCTGTATGTCTCCGGGAGGTTCTCCGAGGCGGAGCGAGTGTACTCGGAGAGCCTATCCATCCGAAGGGCGGAGGGTGACAGGCACGGTGTTGCTGCGGTACTCAACAATCTGGGGAACCTTGCATGCGAGAAGGGGGAATATCACAGGGCGACAGAAGCATACCTTGAATCACTCGATATCGACCGGAAACTCGGTGACAGTCACGGTTCAGCCGCGTCTCTCACCAATATCGCAATAGTTTCAATGAACACCGGTGACTGGGACAGAGCCTCCGTGCTCCTGAAGGAAGCTCTGGAGATCGAGCAGGCCATAGGCAGGGACTTTAGCGCCGCCATCGTCAAGGGCTTCATTATAGATGTACTTCTCCATGGGGAGCGGCTTGACGAGGCTGAAGAGCTCATCCGCTCAAACCAGAAAGCCTTTGATGATCTTGGAAGCGGATGGGGCGCTGCAAGCACTGAGCACAAGCTTGCCCGGCTGTTGATGAAGCGGAGTTATATCAGTGAGGCAGCACGGAAACTTCTTCCGGCAGTGCGCTCTTCACTGCAGAACGGATGGATTCCTCTTACACTTGATCTGCTCGGTCTCTCTGCCAATCTGCTTGGGAGAGCAGGTCTCGTGAAGGAGGCTACGGATATATCTATTTTCATTAGAGAGCATCCATCCTCATCACCAGGGTTGATTCAGGAACTCGAAGAAGAAGCTCTGCTTGACCGTGACAGCGTTTCCACTGATGCAGGGGACCTTAACAGCATATCCACCGCCGTGGACCTGGCTGAACGGGGCTTGAATAGCATCTGCGGCGGCTGATCAAAGCCGCCTACAGCTTCGCCGCTTGACATCCAGATATGTAAACATATGTATAGGTAGGAGGTGGCCATATTGAACGATCTCACAGCCAGACAGCGTCAGGTTCTCGATTTCATAACACTCTACATCAATGACCACTCTTTTCCCCCGACAATTCGGGAAATACAGAGTCATTTCGGTCTCAAGAGCACGAAGGGTGTCAAGGATCACATCGACCGGCTTGTCGATAAAGGCTTCCTCAGACGAACTGACGGTGCTGCTCGAGCCCTTGAAGTAGTTTCTTCAGGCAGGATTCCACCGGTCACAGGCGTGCCCCTCGTAGGAAGCGTCGCCGCAGGTCTTCCGCTCCTTGCCGAGCAGAATATCCTGGAGTACCTCCCTGTCTCGAAGAAGACGGCAAGGTCTGACGGAATGTTCATGCTCAGAGTAAAGGGCGACAGCATGACAGGTGCTGCCATTCTCGAAGGCGATCTTGTCCTTGTCAGGCCACAGCCTTTCGTTGAGCAGGGCGAGATCGCGGTCGTGCTTCTCGACGACGAGGCTACTGTCAAGCGTTTCTACCGCCGCGGGAACTCGATTGAGCTTCACGCTGAGAACCCATCCTACGCTCCTATCATCTGCAATAATGACGGGTCGGATGTCAGGGTACTCGGCAAGGTGACGGCGGTATTCAGGGAACTCGAGTAACTGCCGATAGGGAATTATCTCACGAATTTGTGTCTTCCAGGAACCGGAATCCTGTAATCGTGGTTACACCGGTTGACGGAGTTGAAGCGATAAGCCATAATTTCCCACAATCACTATACGGTAATTGGAAGTGGATATGAAGCAAGCACTTCTCTTGCTGCCGCTGGTATTATTGGCAGGTACGGCCATGGCTGCGACACAGATAGTCGCTACCCTGGACGCGCCCGATACAAATATCACCGGCCTGGGCTTCGGCAACGGTTCACTCTGGGCTGTTGACCATGACACGGAGTTCGCCTACCGGGTGAACCCGACTACCGGTGCGGTGGAGCATTCCTGGTACTGCTCCAACTCTTCGAGGGTGCCATCCGGGCTTACTTATGCCAATGGCACGATCTACATCAGTATGGGGAATCCCCCGAATCTCACCAGCTCATACGCCTACAGATACAACGAGACCGGAGTCTATCAGGGACAGTTCGATCTCGACTGTTGAGGCAGCGATCTCGACCAGCAGGTGACTGGTCTAGGAGCTAGCGCTTACAGTATCTACGGTGCAGGCGTTGACACACAGACAATGAAGGAAGTCGTCGAGAAGTATTCCTTCACCGGATCTATCCAGACCGGACCGTTCTTCATGCTCGAACTGGGTATCAGCTTCCATGATATCGCTTTTCACGACAACATGATCTGGTACGCACTGGGCAGCGGTGGTGAGAACAGCGTAGAGGTTTACAACTCAAGCGGCAGTCTCATCCACTGGATACCTTCGAGCATAGTGCCCGGGGCATACGGGCTAACTTTCGACGATGCCGGCTATCTCTGGGCGAGTGACACTAACACCGATGAACTCTACAAGATATCTGTGGATTTCACCGCCCTCGAGAGGGAGACCTGGGGAGCCATAAAGGCGACCGTAGGAAGTCTATAGCTTAAATAGCCGACGTGGAGACATAGGAAAGCCGGGGGCTGTCAGCCCCCGGCTTCTCTGCTTTCTGGAGCAGGATCAGTCGAGTATGGTGAAGCTTTCGGTGAACGTGATGACGTTTCCCTGAGTGCCCAGCGGCCAGGCCATCGGGAGCTACATCATTCCCATGCCCGAGTAGTGGCCCCATCCGCCTGCAGCCATGTCATGATCCTCAGTGATAACCGACCAGATATTGATCTGTCCGCTTACACCAATATCCTGCTCTGCAGTTATGCTGTAGGAAAGAGTTTTCGCATTTGAGCATCTCCAGTAGTTCCGCGGTCAATGTATTTACTACACATACGGTAAGATTATTACCGAGTAGACCAGTCGGTCAAGAGCAGTAAGCGAAACCAGATCATCCAGAGTATCCTGCGGCGCTACGTCCTATACTCCTCCAGAAAGAGAAGACTGTGCTTAGATCAATGAATACTCCGGAGGATGCCGGTAATGTCAGAGGGAGTCAGTGCCAGATAGTCAGCCCGGTCCGTCTCCTCAGGACTGCCGTAGCCATAGGCGCAGCCGATGGAGAGGATACCTGATTCCCTGGCTGCATCGATATCGTGGTATCGGTCACCGACCATAACGGCTGCATCTGGACTTCCTGCAGCCAGGTGCAGTGCCGAGACCCTGGCGGATTTGGATGCTCCGCCATCCCGCCCACTCAATTCCGCAAACAGACCCCTGATGTTCAGGGCCTCCGTAACCAGTTCAATGTAATCGAGCCCTGCGTTCGAGCAGATCGAGAGAGTCCAGCCGGAATTCCCGGCCTCTTTCAGCATGCAGAGGGTACCCGGATAGAGTTCTCCCAGTACCGGAAGAGTCTCCCGCTGGTGCTTCCGTATGCCGCTTCGAAATTCTGAGTAGTATTTCTCAGAGCCCATGAGTTCAAGGCAGAAGACTTCCAGCGGCTCACCATATAGAGAATTGATCCTGTGATCCGGCGCGGGAGGGAAGCCAAGGTCCTGCATTGCCCGTCTGATTGCAGGCAGGAGAGCCTTCTCCGTACAGTGGAGTGTTCCGTCGAGATCAAATATGGCCAATCTGGATGTGTTCATTACTCCTCCATATCAGGTGTTCTGAAATATACAAATCCGCAGACGCCGGTGGATGAGTTATCTTCCCTTCGTTACATTCGGACAGTCGAATTTAGGGAGCAGTAATGTCAGTATCCCGTGAATTGGATTCACATGCTGTTGGGAAATCTCCTTCCGGCATGTTCATAACCGACCTTGACGGAACCCTCCGAAGGGAGGAGACTGTCGACCGTGCTGATATATTGGCGCTGGAATACCTTGGCTCGCTTGGCATTCCTAGGGTTATAGCCACTGGAAGGTCGCCCTTCTCCTTTATGAGGTTCGCCGGGGAGCAGGATCTTCCCGTGGATTACCTGGTACTGTCAAGCGGAGCTGCAGTAATTGACTGCAGTACCGGTGAGTATCTGAGAAGAGTCTCGATGTCAGCGGAACAGACCTCTGCAGCGGTCGGTGTTCTGACCGGCATGCAGCTTGACTTCACAGTTCACCGGCAGATACCCGACAACCACAGATTTCTTTACAGCATGCCTTCCGGTGACAATTCCGACATGGACCGGAGGATCGACCTCTATCGGGACTATTGCAGGCCCCTTACCAGAGAAGGCCATGAGAGTCCTTCCACTCAGCTGGTTGTGATAGCTCCACCTGAACGGAGCGACGGGCTCCTTCCCAGGGTCTCAGAAGCTCTCGGGGAGGAGTACAGCGTCCTCAGAACCACCTCACCGCTTGACGGGAGATCACTCTGGATAGAGGTGTTTCCTTCTTCCGTCAGGAAGAGCACTGGGGTAAGCTGGCTGGCTTCGAAGCTGGGACATGAGAGCAGCAGCAGCGCTGCTGTCGGTAATGACTACAACGACCTTGACCTTCTCGAATGGGCCGGCATGCCATTCGTCATAGAAGGGTCCCCGGAGCATTTCATGTTGCGCTACAGTTGCGTCGGTTCGGTTGCAGAGGCGGTAAACCTCTGGCTGTCTGACAGAAATGCTATCGGTACTCAGATGGGTATGATATGAGACTGTTCGCTCTTGCCGACCTTCACCTTCCGGGCTCGACCGACAAGGTTATGGATGTATTCGGGGCACACTGGAAGGATCATCATCTCAGGATCTTCGAATCCTGGACAGATGCGGTGGGCGAGGATGATACGGTATTGCTCCCGGGCGATCTATCCTGGGCGATGACACTGGAGGAGGCGCTTCCCGACCTTCGCTGGACCGGAGAGCTACCCGGCAGGAAGCTTCTCCTCAAGGGAAACCATGATTACTGGTGGACCTCACTCGCCAAGATGAAGGCCGTATTGCCCGAGAGCATGATACCCCTTCAGAATTCAGCGGTGGACCTCGGTTTCTGTACTGTTGCCGGTTCGCGCGGCTGGCGCACCCCGGAAAGCCCCGAGTACAGCGAAGATGAGGATGGAAGGATCTACCTGAGAGAAATGCACAGGCTCAGGCTCTCGCTCGAAGAGGCATCCAGGATCCATTCTGATGGACCGCTGGTAGTTATGATGCACTACCCTCCTGTTGTGGACGGAGCAGGCACAGCATTCGCTGAACTCATCTCCGCTGCGGGTGCGGATATCTGTGTGTACGGGCATCTCCACTCCGCTCCCGGAGACTGGCCCGAGGAACTCGATACACAGCTTGACGGAGTTACATACAGACTGGTCTCTGCTGATCGACTTGGATTTGAACCGCTTCTGATTCTCGAGCAGGATGGACATCCTTAATGCTTATATCGGTAACCGGGGTCGGCGTTAGTTTCGGTGCTGATGAGGTATTCAGCGGCCTGGGTTTCAACATCAATCGGGGCGACAGGGTGGCGCTTGTCGGGGTCAATGGAGCCGGTAAAACTACACTCCTCAGACTGCTCACGGACGAGCTGGAGCCAACTGAGGGACATGTTCAGAGGGCGGGTTCGGTCCGGATAGCACACCTGCCCCAGCAGATGCACCGTTTTCCTTCAGGACCGTTGCTGGATGCCGTCTGCATCGGAGCAGGGGATGCCATGCAGGCGCTGGACAGGATGAGCGTACTCCACAGAGAGATGGAGGAGGCTGAAGGGACTGATGAGCGCACTGAGCTGATGGCAGAGCTGGCCAGGACCCACGACATACTCGATTCCACCGATGCATTTAATGTCCGCAGCAGAGCGGAAAGGCTCCTCTCGGGACTCGGCTTTCGAAAAGATGAGATGAATAAGCCCCATGAGCAATTCTCCGGAGGCTGGCGCATGCGCGCACAGCTTGCCGCGCTCCTCCTGTCCGACCCGGATCTCCTGCTGCTTGATGAGCCGACGAACCATCTTGATCTCGGTGCAAGGATCTGGCTCGAGGAGTACCTGACCAGCTTTCCCGGCGCTGTTTGGATAATCTCACATGATCCAGGGTTCCTCGATACTGTCGTCAGCCGCGTATGGGAGCTTGAATTCGGCAGCCTGACCTCATTCACCGGCAACTACTCCTTCTATGAGACCCAGAAGCGGGAGGAGATAGAGAGGCGGGAGAAGCAGGCTAAGCAGCAGGCGGAACAGGCTGAGAAGCTTGAGAGGTTCATCAGGAGATTCAAGGCCACCGAGAGCAAGCGCTTCCAGGTGAGGAGCCGGGAGAAGATGCTGGAGAAGCTTGAGGTCATACAGACCCACCGGGACCCGGCACACATGAAGCTGAGATTTCCCGATCCTCCCAGGAGCGGCGATATAGTGGCCAGGCTCGAAGGGGTATCGCAGGAATATGACCGTCCTGTATTCAGTGGGGTCGACCTGATAGTGGGACGGGGAGACAGGATCGGTGTAGTAGGCCGGAATGGTGAGGGCAAGTCAACTCTATCCAGGATACTTGCAGGCATCGAGCCCCCTGCCTCTGGGAACTTCTCCACAGGATCAGGTGTAAGTGTGGGTTTCTACACTCAGGAGGTCGATCAGGAACTTGATCCCGATCTGAACCTTCTCGAGCAGCTCGCGGCAGTCAGTCCTTCCCGGAGCGAGAAAGAACTGCGCAGTATGCTGGGTGGATTCCTGTTCACGGGTGACGATGTCTTCAAGCCGACCAGGGTTCTCTCCGGCGGAGAGAAGAGCCGTCTTGCCCTTGCACGGATCCTCCTCAGCCCGGTCAATTTCCTTATTCTGGATGAACCCACAAACCATCTGGACATCTTCTCCAGGAGTGTTCTGCAGGAGGCTCTAGAGCACTACGGCGGGACGCTCGTGCTGATCTCACATGATGAGAACCTCCTGTCATCGATCGCCGAACGCATCTACGAGGTGCAGGATGGAAATGTCAGGGAATTCGATGGCGGATTTTCCAGGTATTTAAGGATCAAGCATGAGCAGGCACGGAATCTGCTGGCGAAACCTGTCAGCGCCGCGACGGATACAT
>JAOZQW010000095.1 GCA_029932015.1 Candidatus Fermentibacteraceae bacterium | reverse complement strand
GATCAGCAGGCTGGATTGGATTCACCGATGGTCACATTCAGTATACTCTTCCTGCCTCAGCCGGCCAGTCGGTCAACCTGTATTTCAGAGCCTTTACCGATGTATGGGGAACCATATCTGAGGCGCATCTCAACTGGGTATTCTGGGAGATGACCCTGACCGGCCACATGCCTGTATCTCTGGAGAACTCGACCTGGGCGGTTATCAAGCAGATCCGTTAATCGTCTGCCTGCTCATCGATGTCCTCCCAGCTCTCGAAAGAGTCGACCTTGTCCAGGTAGACCCCGTCGAAGCCTGCGTTGACAATCCTGATAAGATAGGAATCATCTCCATTCAGGATGATGTTCCACCATTCGGGATCCCAGTACTCTATGAGATAGTTGCCTTCCCATTCGGGATTCTCGTCATGCAGCCATGCGGGAGGTGACCCAGACCAGCTTTCTTCCCAGTAGTACCGGTAATCCTCCGCCTCTCCAATGCTCATATAAGCCAGTACCAGTCTCTCTCCCCCCCGGGGTTTGATAGATAGAGAAGAGACATCCTCTGCAGAGAGCTGCTCATCATTCCAGAAGAGGTCGATTATCAGGCAATCGTAGTCTGTGGCTGCAAGAGCCGTCACGAACTCACTGCGACTGGAGTAATTGCCGGGATTGATGAGATAGAGGAAGTTCCGTGCATCGGAGAGATCAATAACATCATGATCTCCGGAGCCCCAGGGCTCAACCGGGTATGAAGGTATCCCGTCCAGACCCCGGCTGTCAGAGGCAAATGATATGTAACCTGCAGCCTGATTCCAGACGTAAGAGCTGTCCATTTTCCATTGAGTCCAGCAGTAGTCAGTAACCAGCGCTTCCACTCCATATGATTCACCGATGTCCAGGAAGGTCCTCATTAGCAAGCACTCCAGTTCCGGGGTAAAATGATCATCCTGAACGTAACCATAGAAAAGGTCCTCACGACCAGTCCCATCAATGCTTCCCAGATAGATGCTCTCTACATCCCCGTCTGGTTGTCCGTTTGCGGTGAAGAGTTCCTGTCCGTTCTGCGGCAGAACAAGGAATCCCGGAGACTCAATTTTGGCAATCGAGCTGATATTCATCACCAGGTTCCGCATCAGCGAACGGTACTCCAATTGCGGGGGGGAAGCCTTCTCTCCACCGGCAACACAGGAGATGGGAGCATGAAGGAGGAGGATCATCAGAACACTAAGTGATGGTGCCACAAGCCGCTTCATATGTGAACCTCCAGTATTCAGTGGTATACTTACATTGCACTGTATGCTAATTCAAATCGGACGTTCCCTCCATCCCCGTTGACCGGGGGAGTCCCTTGTCACAATACTGCCTGATGCTCCGGGGATACCCACACCAGATGACTGGGAGGCAGGAATGACAGCAGCACTACTTGTTTCACTGCTCGTCGCCCTGCCCGGGCACCCCGGCCCGGAGAGCAGGGCCGATTATTTGATAGAGGTCTCGCTTGACGAAGTGGAGGCCATGCTTGCCGGATCGGTGGACATCACCTTCATCAGCGCTGCTCCCTTTCCGGTTGATACCCTCTGGCTCCACCTCTATCCAAATGCATATAGGGATCATACAACCGCTTTCGGAAGAGATCTTGATGCTGTTGGGCGATACGCTCTACGCTCCTCTCCGGAATCAGAAAGGGGGTGGATCGACCTGTCGGACTGGTCTGCCGGAGGAGTGGAAGTAGAGCCAGTCGTAGATGGGACTCTCGCATTCATTCCTCTCGAAACATCTCTGCTTCCAGGTGATACAATCCTGCTTGGAGGCCTGTTTCAGGTACATGTACCCAGGTTCTGGAGTCGTATGGGGCACAGCGGAGAGACCTGGCAGATAACGCAGTGGTACCCGAAAATGTGTGTGCTCGATGAGCGGGGCTGGCATCATGGAAGGTATCATTGGAGAGGTGAGTTCTTCAGTGATTTCGGGGATTACTCGATAACTATTGAGCTTCCCGGGGAGTACGTTACTGCGGCCACCGGTAGGATAGATACCCTTTTCTACTCTCCGGATTCTCTCAGACGCACAGAGACCTGGAGAGCATACGAAGTGCATGATTTCGCATGGACCGCCAGCCCCTGGTATACGATGAGAGAACACACCTTCATTTATCCCGATTCCCTTGGAGGTGGATCGGTGCGGGTTCATCTGGCTCTTCTGTATGGGGATGATGATCGGTGGGAAGAAGTGCCTGCCGTGATCGATTCAACTCTCCTTTACTATGGAGAATGGTACACTCCCTACCCGTATATTGATCTTTGGGTGGTGGAACCGGCCGTCCTCAGCGCAGGGGGGATGGAATACCCGCAGTTCGTCTTTTCAGCGGCTGAATTTCCCATTCTAAGTATCCTCGAGGTGGTCACATCGCATGAGGTCGGACACCAGTGGTTCTATGGGCTTCTGGCCAACGACGAAGTGAATGAAGCCTGGCTGGACGAGGGGATGAATACATTCAGTGAACTCCGCTACATGGAGAGAAGGCACGGTTTTTCCGGTAACTACAGTCTGACACCGGACTGGGTTCTTGACCTGAGCGACCTCGAGGTCGACCAGTACTCATACTCTGCTGGCGTGTCAGCGGGAGAGAGAGTTCCTGTCCTCAGTGATGCAACAGGAGCAGGTGATGGAAGCTACTCGATGGGTTTCACCTATTATGCCAAGCCGGGTCTTTTCATGAGAATGCTTCAGACACAGATGGGGTCGCAGGTCTTCGACCAGGTCATGGAGCTCTATTTTGAGAGGTTCATGTACCATCATCCCCGAACTGAGGACTTCCGGGCTATCGTCGAGGAGGTGAGCGGCAGGTCATGGCAGGTTGAATTCGACTACTGGCTCAGGGGGACAGGAAGCGCCGATCTGCTTATTTCTGAGCTCCGGAGTGAAGATGATTCCACTCTTATCATTATTACTGGAGATGTACCCCATCCGCTCGATGCGGAGTTTCTTCTGCTGAACGGTGAAGACTCCCTGCTCTCTGGTGTCCACCTGACTCCAGAGATCCCGTCCGATACTCTGATCATGCCGGGGGAATGGAGAAGGGCGGTGATCGATCCCTTCGGCAGGATTCCCGACAGGGCACCATGGAACAACGCGATGCCCGTCATGACTCAGATAAAGCCCCTCCTCCTTCCACTGCCTCGACCGACTCATATCACCACCTGGATCGCTGGTTTTCCCTCATATGCTGACGGCTCATGGAGGGCGGAGATCGCATGCCTTTCCTCCCCGCTGCCTTCGTTCCTCGGCGGACCCTGGACATGGAGCGGAGGGCTCTCGATACCGTTTAAAAAGGAGAGCTCATCTTCCTGGAGTACATCCTTTCATATGCCACTCTACCGAGATCCAGATATGGGACTCTATCTGAAGATAGGTATTTCCAGGGGCTGGGGACTCGGAAATGCTTCAGCATCCCTGGGACTCTCTCTACCCGGACATGTTCCCACCGATCCCCGCATTTCTCTATCGGCGGGTCTGAACATGGCCAGTATTGATCAGACACGAATACTGGGCGCATCGAATGTGGAAGAGGGAAACGGTGTTGAATTCACTGCCGGGTTCCGTTACTCGGACGAGAATTATCATCTCTCCCTTTTCGGAGGCGCCGATTTCCTGGCGTCACCGGGATGGAACGAGACTCCCTATGCACGGCTGGACCTGGAGTTTCAGACTACACTTAGACTCACGGGCTCCATGCTGGCAAGAACGAGGTTCTATCTTGGCAGGATAGCGGGAGGCGTACCGGTGCAGAGGATGCTCAGGCCCGGAGGTGCTCTGTTTCTCAAGGGGGGGGTAATTGGTGGTCTCCTTCCACCGGATGGGATTCTATCCCCGCAGGAGCACTTCTTTGTGAGGAGCGGTCCTGCGCTTCCGGGCTATATGGGCAGTGATATCAGAGGCCGGGCTTCCTTCACAGTGGAACAAAGGTTGCCGGTTCCGCTGCCTTTCCTCGAACCAGAGCTGTTCTTCGGAGCAGGATGGGTGGAGGACAGCTTCGGTGAGTTCGGTCCTGACAATATTCTGGCCAATGCCGGCATCCTGATCAGGCTCGCGATACTCGAGGGGCTCTTTCCCATATGGGTCTCTGATCCTGTTGAGGGTGAGGATCAGTGGGAGCTGCGCTGGAGGATCGGTCTCTCTCCATGGGGCATGCCGGATCTGTACTGACATTCCAGCACTGTGTTGCTTGCAGGGATTCTATAATCCGCAATCATGACCGCAGCGTACAGCCCTGTACTGATTACGTCCAGATAGAGAGACAGGCATAGGGGCGGGTCCCGAAGGACCCGTCCCTCGCGTTTGGCCTCTGACTAGATAGTTTGGGGTCCTTTTCTATTTGCAATCAGGGACTTGCGCTTATGTGACAGTATTTGTATCATTTGAGTGACTAGTGATATAACTAGAACACAGAAAGGAGTGGACCATGGGATTCCCGACGAAGATCCAACTCATCAAGCGCAAGGCCAGCGAGCAGTGGTACATCAACTTTCCCTCAGCCATAGCACAGGCGATGGAGTTCAGTAAGGGAGAGGTATTCGAGTGGGTCATAGAAGACAAGGGGCTCATGGCTCTCAGGAGACGTGATGTGCCCGAGTACCTAGTAAAAAAAACGGTTCCGGAGGAATTCTAGAGAAGTACCTTGAGCTTTGGAGCAGGGGCAGATATGCCTTCACCGATCAATCCGTATGGGAGCGTGCCGCCAGGCTGGGGACGGGCATCCTGTTGTGTCTTGGCAGACATACGGTGACTGGTCTGATCACGACCACGGGCGGCTATGACCGTGACTGGTCGGCGGATTACCGGGTATTCGAGCGGGACCGATTCGATGCTGAGAAGCTGTTCGGTGTGATTCGCAGAGAGACCATATCCCGATTGCCATCCGATCAGCCGGTGGTGACATTCATGGATGACACTCTGCTGCACAGAAGCGGCAGGAAGGTGTCTGGCACTTCCTGGTATCGAGATGCGACCGGCCCGAAGTTCTGTGACAATTTTGTATGGGCCGGGAGGTTCCTGCAGATATCGGGAGGATTGCCGGAGGAGGATCGTCCTGGCGCATCCAGGGCGATACCGTTCATGCTAAGACACTGTCCCATTCCAAAGAAGCCATCACGGTGGGCGTCTGAATCGGTATTGGCTGCTCACAGGCAGCTCCGGGACAGTTCACGGATAAGCGTACGTGGTGCCGAGGCCATTACCGATCTGAGAGCGGCACTGGATGCTGATCCGGATACGGCTGACAGAGATCTGGTGGTGGCAGTGGACGGCAGTTACACCAACAAGAGCGTGATTCGCCACCTGCCTACTTGATATGCACGGCTCCAGGGCTGGAACCCTCAAAACTGCTTCAATGGTATCTGTGGCGGTGGCAGATTGAGGTGAACTTCAGGGATCAGAAGACCCTGCTCGGGATGAACGAGTCTGCAGTGCGTACGGAGAATGCGGTGGAGGCATTCCCCAGCCTGGTGGCATTCAGCTATGCACTGATGCAGCTGGCATTCACAGCTCCTGGATATGACGGACAGCAGATACACCGCTTGCCGAAATGGAGAAGAAAGTCGCCACCGCAGAGACTGACGACGGGCATGATGATAAGTGAGCTGAGGAGCAGGATATGGGGCCTTGCGGTCGATGGTAACAATTTATCGCACTTCGTGTACCGGCAGAGGACTGCAGCGAAGTTGCTTAAATTCCAACCCGATCTGAGGTCAGCCGTCTTATATGCTCACAGGTAACAAGTTAGCCATGTTAGACAGTCGGAACACCGTCGAAAATGGGGCCAAACGCGAGGGGCGGGTCCCGAAGGACCCGCCCCACTATCTATGTGCTGACCTCGCCTAGATGGCGGTGGTATGCACCACGAACTCTACGCGACGGTTGAGAGCCTTGTTTGCGGCGGATGTGTTGGGAACCGCAGGCCTGTCCTCACCGTAACCGATGGTCGAGAGGCTTGAGGGGCTCACACCATGATCGACAAGGTAGTCGTACACGGCCATGGCCCGGTTCTCGCTGAGGGTCTGGTTGTACTCCGGAGTGTAATCGGAGTCGGCGTGTCCACTGATCTGGACCACGAGACCGTTAGCGATGATGTCCTCTGCGATGTCATCCAGTACCGCAGTGTACTCCGGCTGGATCGTGTAGAGGTTAACGATGAAGTAGATCGGCTCGAAGGCGACGGACTGAAGCTGGAAGTCAACAACGGCGAGGTCGCCGCTGAGGATGTTCACGCTCTCAGTTGCGCCGAGATAACCGCTGGCGCTGGCAGTGATCGTCCAGGTGCCTTCGTTTACATTGAACTCGTAGAGACCGTCAGTGCCGGTTCTGTCACTGACTGGAGCGTCCGGTGCGGCGACAGTGGCGCTTGCGATGGCAAGACCAGTCTCGATGTCCGTTACGCTGCCCATGACAGTACCAGGCTCAGGCTGCAGAGCGTAGTTCCTTGTGAAATCAACACCGCCGGCGACCTGTACGGACTCACCGACGCCGATGTAGCCGGGAGAGTTGACTGTGACGCCAACACTGCCCTCAGGAAGTTCAGCTGAGTAGAAGCCGGTCTCGGCATCGGAGACAGCAGGCTCGATCGCTGAACCGGGGAACGCTACCGTAGCCTGAAGGGCGTCACCGGTGAGCGCGTCGGTCACGGTACCCGACATGATGCCGGTGCCAGGACCTACTCTGAGGTCGCTGGAGTACATGAGACCAACTCCGAAGCTCATCGAAGCAGGATATCCACCGGGGAACGGTGCGAAATGTGATCTATCGACATTGGTGGGAGTCCGGCCAGCCTGGTAGAGACCATGGCCGAGGTCCGACCACTCCGGATCGAAGTTATCCAGAGCGAAGGAGCCGGTGATATCGAAGGCGAACCCGGAACTTGTCGGGAACCTGAGTCCGGGTGAGATGGTGATGATATCATCGTAGTCTTCGTTGTCACCCAGCTCGAAGTCGCGCTTCATGAAGTGCTTCCACTCGCTCTCGACGAAGAGAGTGATGCCCTTCAACGGCAGTTCGAGTCCGACAGCCGCATGGAAGACGGGGTCCTCAACGGTCATGTCGATCTCTACGCTGTCCGAAGTGCCATACCTGTAATCGGTGAACTGGAAGTTCTGCTTGTAGTAGTGGAAACCAATGTTTGTGTGGAGAACGAGGGGATTGAGATCGGCTGAGATAAGAAGGTCGGCGCCTGCGCCGAGCTCGTAACCGATCATTGCCCTACGCATCTCGAACATCGGCTGCAGATGGTGCCAGATGCCGTCGTTACCGTCGTAGTTGGTGACGTAAGGGCTGTCCCCGCCGTCGTAGATGCTGAAATCAGCCCAGGGCATTACACCGATCCAAAGACCGGCATCACCAGGATTGGCAGAGATCTTGAAAGAGAGTCCGGCCTCACTGAAGCCATCGTCAGTCTCATTGTCCCCGGCATCGGCAATTCTGGTGGAAGCGTCTGCCCTCTTGAGGGCATTCCAGACATAAGTGACCCTACCACCAAGTTCGACCTTCTCGCCGAGGCCGATACCGATGGTGAAGTATCCGGTACCGTCGTATTCGGTATCCTCGACGTCGTAGTGAGTCCCGCCGATGTACGCGTTACGCGTATCTTTGCTGAGACCCAGGTTACCGAAGAGTGCGAGTGAGAATTCTCCCGCACCTATGGGTTTAGCATCTACTATCCTGTTAAGACCCCTCAGCCCGAAGAATGACGGCAGAGCAATAGCACTGCCAGCAAAGAGCAGAAGACAGAAAACAAGAATACTCTTCTTCATTTCAACCCCTTTTCTAGTTAGTATGAATTTCCCCTAGTAGTTACTTTACATCAATCATACGGATAATGTCAATATAAACATGTACCAAACTGCTCTGAAATACCTCAGAATTCAGGCCGGGTCTGAAAACTTCGATTATTGAAGAGAAGACTCCAGAGAGAGACCTCCCAATATTCAGGAGGTGCCCCTCCTACC
>JAOZQW010000393.1:1609-2156 GCA_029932015.1 Candidatus Fermentibacteraceae bacterium | reverse complement strand
CAACTTCGAAGTAAGCATACAGATCACCTTCGCCGACCTGTACCGGACCCTCGAATACACCCTCTTCAGAGGCGAATATGTAGGAACCTATCGGACCGAATACTTCAATCGCCCTCGGCGGAGTAGGAATCATCACACCAAGCGAATCAGTGCTCGAATAGAATTGCCCGAGTTCGTCGAAGCTTGCGACCTTTGCCCCGCTCAGCCATTCTGTGGGAATGTAGGCCAGAAGAACTGACCTGAGTTCAGGAAGAGTGTAATACTCGGAGTTGGCCTCATAGTGAGCAATGGCCGCTGTACTGTCGACGGATGCTGCGGGCAGCAGTGCCACGGTTCTAAGCATGTGCTCCGTTGTTGTCAGCTCTATCTGCTCATCAGGGAATAGCATTCCGGCCTCAAAGGCCCGTTCGGCCTGAGAATGCACAGTGGCAAGGTTGCCAACGAACATCCAGAGATCAATCCCCGGTTCGATAGTCGGAAGAGGCGGTGCAAGCGGGTAGAGCTCCTGAGGGATATTTCCGAAGAAATTCTCCAATCTCATCAGCTG
>JAOZQW010000393.1:0-1599 GCA_029932015.1 Candidatus Fermentibacteraceae bacterium | reverse complement strand
TTCTCCGCCGGGATAGAAAGCCATAGCAGAAGAAAGATCAAGATCTTCAATATCCGTTACTTCATAGATCCCACCGCTGATCGCAAGATGTCCAGCGAGATCCTGAACAGGTTCAGACATGACGGTAACAACCGATTCCTCACCAAGAATTGCAGTTACGTATTGCCTTGCTACGGACTGGAGCGTGAACTCATCATTTTCGATGTGTGTGGTGTCGATCCGGCATACAACCCATGCCCCGAAGGCCGGCACCTGAACATATCCAGCTCCTATTAATGGAAGTGTTACCGCTGCAAATGACGGATCACCTGCAAGGAAGCTGAACATGTTGCCATCGATCTGGATGTAGCTGCTGCCATCAAGGCTCCAGGGCGCGAGCATCATGCCCTCTCCAGGATCATAGGATCCCATCTCTCTCCAGTCCCCGAGCAGTAGAGCGGCCTCTGAGCTATCCTCCATGAGAACGGCTTCGAGTGAAATACCGATATCAAGAAGACTGTCGACCATAATGGAGTCGATGCCTTGCTCGTTAAGGGAGTCCAGCCTGGCCTCTATCCAACTATTGGAGAGCCATGCGGTCTCGCTGAGTCTGAGCCATACATCAAGATCAACGGGAGGTGAGATCAGTGCTTCGTCGAGCAGAAGCCTTCGATTTATCAGTCGTATGACCAGATCGAGCCTTCCTCCCTCTTCCAGTACCATGACCTGTCCTTCGGGCGTAAGATTCTCAAACTCATCTCTGAAATCATCCAGAGTTATTGTAAATCCATCACTAGTGGCCAGGATACTCTCATCCTCGCCACCGCAGGATAGTACGACCGCTGTGATGAACATCAAAACAATTATCGCATATGCTCTGACTGGTGACACTTCGCACAACCTTTCCTCAATTGGACTGATGTATTGGCCTCTGATGTATTGTGGGATGAGTGCCTGATAGAGGGAGATGATCCAAATCTATGAGATAACCGTACACAGTAGGAAATATAATCTCTATCATTCCTCCTGGAAAAGTCTGAGTATGTCCGAGACTCGATTACTCAGACTGAGTCCCGGTGCATCAGAGGATCTCCTGACAGTTAGAACAACACGCCCGGTCTTCTCCTTTGATGTCCTGACATCATCCTGTCTGCGAATCCTGCCTGGAACCTTGATATCAGGCAGGAAAACTATCCTTGCTGCCTGCCCGGTAACGACCACCTCCTCTGCGCCGGCGCTGAGAGCCAGATAATGTAGTCTGGCTCTGGAGGCGCAGTTCAGGACAGGAGTGTCTGGCTCACCGTATCTGTCGGTGATGCAGGCCATCCAGTCATCTATCTCATCCAGGGATCCAACTCTCCAGAATACCCTGTAGATACGCACTCTCTCAGCGATGTCGGGAACGTAGTCGGACGGTATGTAAGAATCACCCGGTATCTCCACCCTGACAGTCCTCTTACGCTCAGGATCCTGCTCGCCCCTGATCCTGGCCGCCTCCTGTCTGATGAGTTCCTCGAACATTGAATAGCCGATGGAGATCATCTGCCCATGTTGGGAGGCTCCGAGGAATTCACCGGCACCTCGCGTTTCGAGATCTCTCATGGCAATGTTCCATCCGGA
>JAOZQW010000094.1:4754-8055 GCA_029932015.1 Candidatus Fermentibacteraceae bacterium | reverse complement strand
ATCGTTCCAGACAGTCAGGCAGCTGGCCGTATATCCCTGGAGAGTATCCGACCATATCTCCATGCCTGTTACCGCATCAAGGCAATAGACATAGGATGTAGCTGGAGAGAAGCCGGCTCGTCCACAGTACACTTTGCCATCAACCACAGCAGGTGTACTTCCGTTTGCATTGGCAACGCCTGTTGCCCAGATCCTCTCACCGGTCAGGGCGTCCAGACACCACACGGAATCACTGGCAGTGTAGAGGTATCCATCCTTTACTGTGACGGCATCATCCGTGTATCCCGTACGGTATTTCCAGATCACTTCACCTGTGGCGGCATCAAGGGCATAGAGCGAGTCACCGGTTGAATCCTGAGGGTAGTAGACGATTCCGTCCACGACCACGGGCGTTGGGAATTCATGATAATCTCCGGTAACCGGTGCAGTCCATAATATCGTGTTGTCCGTCGGAGCAGGTGACTCGGAGTATCCCCGATGCAGGTCATCCTGCATGTATGTGTACCAGTCTGTATTGAGTCTGGGGACCAGCACGGCCGACTCCCCGTTCAGGGAGTAATGGACAGAGTCAGGCAGTTCGTCATCGTTCTCGACGATAGCCCTGACAGTAAGCCAGTCACCAGTATAGGTCTCACCATCGACAGGCTCGGTAATGGAGAGATTCACAGTGGATATCAGTGCTGTAGCAAGAAGAAGTCCAAAACTCATACTATCTCTCCCAACGGATCGTTACGCTGTTGCAAACCCGACTCCCGGGTTCATGAAGAGTTCTTACGGTCGATGTAATAGTTACCTCATCGAGCACCAGGCAGGAATCCGGTCCTCCTGAGCAGCTCACAGAACGGAGCTGTATCAGCCTTGCGGGACCACTTGGTATAGAACCAGTCCAGATAGTGCTCCATCCCCTGCCCGGCCCAGTCCACTCCGAGACTGAGATGGCGCTCGGGCTCATCGTACTCGGCGATGACAGCCTCACGCTCATCCTCACTCAGCCTTCGGTAGGTCTCATGGTGGATGACGCCGACTCCCGATAGACGCCCCTTCAGGAATGCAGGTTCGACCCGGGGATAGCCCAGCACCAGTGCAATAAGCGGGAAACAGTTCTCCTCAGGCAGAGCGAGAATGTCCCAGACTCGAGACATGTCTCCCCTGTGGATACCGTTGGTGAAGAGAGAATCAATCCCGAGGCTCTTCGCGGCAATACAGGCTGTCTGAGCGGCCAGGATGGTATCCGTACTGCCGGTCACAAAACTCACGACATCTGAGATCGAATACTCATGTCCAAGCTGCGCGGCCACATCGATGATGCGGGTGAAATCAACGCAGAAGACCAGGAGCCTGTCACCCTGATAACCGCAGAGCTCCTGCATCCTCTCCCTGTCAGTCACCTCGATGATGGAGTAGCTCTGTCTGCCTGAAGCATTTGCAGCGCGAATGGCGCAGTCGAGGATTGTCTGCAGCTGCTCCTCTGGAATGCTCCTGTCCGAGAAATCACCGTGGACGGTTCTGAGGTTTCGAA
Organism: Candidatus Fermentibacteraceae bacterium; assembly: GCA_029932015.1. Lineage (GTDB taxonomy): Bacteria > Fermentibacterota > Fermentibacteria > Fermentibacterales > JCC-6 > JAOZQW01. The sequence continues at coordinate 6,536 of JAOZQW010000094.1, read as the reverse complement.
TGGTCTGGATCGTCTCATTCATCTCATACTCCTTCTCCATTGCTTCATCGCTGAAAGCAGTAGTCATCTCATTCAGTCCCCGAGTCGACAGGCACCAGGTTCTAGTAAATAACTCAAGGTGCAGGATGGCTCGGGATCAATGAATCATTTATGCATTCTTCCAGTCCTGAGTGAAGAGTCTGAGTTTCCAGGGAGCACTGATGCAAGTGCTATCCTATTTCCTCTCTTTGGCCTTTCTGTACACCATACTTCGATCTCTTTTGCCTATGGCAATAACGAAAACGGTTACTTCCTCATCACATACTTCATAGACAAGCCGATATCCCGATGTACGTAACTTGATTTTGTATACATTCTTGAAACCGCGCAATTTGCTGCCTGGAATACGTGGATTCACTACTCTTTCGTGCAGCTTATTCTTGAACTGCTTCTGGATGGGAGGAGCAAGTTTCTTCCATTCCTTAAGCGCACTAGGGAGGAACTTGAGTCTATAGGTCATCTATTTCGATCTCTATAGCATCATCTTTCTCATGCGCACGATTCATCACGATCTGGGTCAATTCAGCATCCTCGAGTCTGTCCATGAGCCACTCGTAGGTTTCAGCTGGAATAAGGTATGCAGTAGGTACATTGTGATTCAGTATGGTAATAGGTGATCCCTGCGCCTCATTAAGCAGCGCTGTAGGGTTCTTCTTCAGTTCTGAGATGCTCGCGGAACACCTTGAGAGAACCTGTTCCATGATGATGCCTCCGATCTTAATAGCAACATTTTTTCGTACTATATATAGACCTATATTTTGGTCACGTCAAGAATTTTCTCTGCTGTCCTGTCATTTGCAGGATCCTCGGTTTCTCATTCACCCGGTATGAAAGTTACCCTCGCTTCCCCCTGTCGTACTCGTGGTTCCCAAGGCACATGGCGTCCAGGTCCATTGCATTGTAGACGGCCGCGTCCGCCTCCCCCCCGAAGAGAGTGTAGAACAGCGACCCCTGCACCTTGTCACCGGCATGCAGGAATAGAACATTCTCCGTCACGCCCCGGATCGAGTCGATGGCCGTCGCTATCCGGGCAACCGAACCGACAGGCATCCTGTAGACCACGGAGTCCGGAGGAAAGGTCACGGAGAGAAGGCTGGAAAGGAAGTTGGAATGGGTATCATTGAGATGCAGGAGAGTTATTGAGACAGGTTCATGCTCGATAGCCGTATCCTGTGTGAAGGTCAGACCGCTCAGTATCAGAGTGCAAGCAGTGTGAAGCAGCAGCTCTTTTTCATACCAGACCATCCTTCTTATTCATCTCAAGCTTCAGCAGCCTTTTTTTGACAGGCAGTCCGCCGCCATATCCGACAAGCTCCCCGTCACTTCCGATGATGCGATGACAGGGGATGATGATGCCGATGGCATTTGCTCCATTTGCTCCGGCAACAGCACGAACAGCCTTCTCATTGCCGATATCCTTTGCGAGCTGCAGGTAAGTTGATGTAGTTCCATATGGCACTCTCATCAGTGCATCCCATACACTCTTCTGGAAGTCCGTACCAACCTGAAGGAGAGGAATGTCGAATTCCGTCCGATCTCCGCTCAGATACTCATCGAACTGTTTTCTAGTCTCCTTCAGAACCTTATCGTCATGCTCAACAAAGGTGGCCTTCAGTCCCTTTTTGAGCCTGGCATCCACCGTATTTCGCATTCTTCTGTATCTGAAATCGAGCAGACAGAGTTTGCCATCAAAGGAGCCTATTATGAACTCACCTATCCTGGTTTGGTGATACTGGATACTGA
>JAOZQW010000094.1:4063-4744 GCA_029932015.1 Candidatus Fermentibacteraceae bacterium | reverse complement strand
TGATCTGATTCACTGCTTCGCTCCCCCGTTCATTCGGTCAATATCATGGTTCCGCAGATCCGTTCCCCGTACGATTGGTGAGTCTGTTGGTCCATTCTTCAAGGGTCTCATTTCCAAAGTTCATCCTCAGATAACTCCATGAATTCGAGCACCTGCAAAGTTACCCTCGGGGAGTTCTCCGTCAGCCTGGGCAACCGGCTTCTTCTGAGCGCAGACAAGTGAGTGTCCGCTGTCCCCCTCCGGAATGAAACGACTCCATTGAACATCGAGTCCAGCCTCTGTCATCCACCGTAGATAGGTGGCTTCATCCGCATGGCTCCAGCACATCCTGCCGCCCTCCACACCGAGGTAGGCGTCATCCTCCCCCGTCCATGCGGTGTGACCCACAGTTGCCATGAAGATCCCGCCCGGCCGCAGCCAGCGCACTATCCGCTCGATCAGCGGCAGGTGTTCATCGAGCGGCATGTGGATGATGGCATAAAAGGAGACGACTGCATCAAAGCACTCCGCAGGAAAGTCCATCTCCATGATATCGCCACAGATGAACTCTGCTGACGGAACGAGCTTCTTCGCTCTCTCTATCTGAATACTCGATATGTCGACTCCCTTGACCGCGAAACGCCCGGCCAGAAGGCGGGTTGCCGGAAGACCGCAGCCGCAGCCGATATCCAGGACGGATGA